>NZ_JBHWZJ010000001.1:0-4628 GCF_042728415.1 Streptomyces sp. NPDC060198
GCCTCCTCGCCACCGCCCGAGGGCGGTGCGGTGCGTCAGCTCTGGGCGGTGGCGTCGTCCGCCTGCGGGGCGCCCTCGGCCGCGGCTGCCTTCTCGCGCATCTTGCGCACCAGCTCCGCCTTCTGGTCGGCGGCGCCCTGGCGGTCGAGGTTGCGGTGCGGACCGTTGTTCTGGCGCTCGGTGCGGGACTGCCGCTTGCGCTGGCCGCCGCCCATGCCCACGGGGTTGTTGATGTTCTTGCTCACGGGTTCTCCCGGAATGATGTGAAGTGATCTACGGATGCATCGGTGGGGGACGGGCGCGGCGCGTCGAGGGACGTCAGCGGGGGCCCGTCACGCTCTCACTCGTACATCAGATTCTGGAAGAACATGCCTACGACGTTACCCGGTCCCGTCGGCCCCGCGCGCCAGTCGTTTCGCCGGGCCCGCGGCACGCATCCGCCCTCCGGCCGGCCGGTCCCGCACCCTCTGCCGTGTACCACGGGCGTGGTACGCGGGCGGACGCCCACCGTGGCGGTGGTAGCCCGACTCCGTCCCTGGGGATGACCGCCAAAGGACGGTTCGCGGGGAGACTGTTCCTGCCGGACGGCACGGGTCGGGGGAACACGACGGCCGGCACACGTCAGGGGACACGACGGCACGCGTCAGGGTCGCGTGCGGACGGAAAGGGAGCGCGGATGAAGAAGTGGGTACGGCCACTGGTCGGAACGGTCCTGCTCATCGTGGGGGTGGTGTGGTCGTTGCAGGGCTCCGGCGCCATGGACAACAGCAAGGTGATGTCCGGCGCATCGCAGTGGCTGGTCATCGGTCTGGTCGTGGCCGTCGTCGGGCTGACGCTCCTGATCAGCGGCCTCAGGAAACTGCGGGCGGGCAGCCGGTGACCGGGACCGGCGCGGGCGGACCGGCCCGGGGGAAGGGCGAGGAGCGGCCCGTCGGACGGCGGATCATCCTCGGCGCACTGGGGCTCGGCGCCCTGGGCGTGGCCGGGGGCGCGGCCATTCAGCGCGGGCTCGACAACACGCTCGCCTCGGTGGCGAGCAAGGACCCCACCGGCCTCTTCTCGGTGCTGCCCGGTGGCGGCGGTTTCCGCTTCTACTCCGTCGCCGACAAGGTGCCGCACCGCTCCGCCGAGGACTACCGGCTGACCGTGGACGGCCTGGTGGACCGCCCCGCCTCGTACACGCTGGCCGAACTCACGGCCATGCCGAGCACCCGCCTGGTGCGGGACGTGCAGTGCGTCACCGGTTGGCGCGTGCCCGAGACGGCCTTCACCGGGGTCACGCTCTCCCACCTGCTCGACGTCTGCGGAGTGCGGCCGGAAGCGAGCGCCGTGCGGTTCACCTGCTTCGACGGGGTCTACACCGAGAGCCTCACCCTGGACCAGGCGCGACGCGACGACATGCTGGTCTCCTACGAGATGCGGGACGAGCCGCTGACCGCCGCCCACGGCGGACCGGTGCGCCTGTACGCCGCCCCGATGTACTTCTACAAGTCGGCCAAGTGGCTGTCCGGCATCACCGTCACCGACCGCGTCCAGCCCGGTTACTGGGAGCGGTACGGTTACGACGTGGACGGCTGGGTCGGCGAGTCGAACGGACGCGATGATGAACCCACCAGCTGAACACCCGGACCTGATACGACGGTTCACCACCGCCGAACGCTGGATCCACCGCTGCACGGCCGCACTGGTGGGAACCGCACTCGTCACCGCCGCCCTCCTCTACCTGCCGACGCTCGCCGAGCTCGTCGGCCGGCGGCGGCTGCTGGTGACCGTGCACCAGTGGGCGGGCATCGCCATGCCCGTACCGCTCCTGGCGGGCCTGGTCTCGCGCGCGTTCCGCGCCGACCTGAGCCGCCTCAACCGGTTCGGCCCGCACGACCGCGGCTGGGTGCGGGCGGGCCTGCGCAAGCGGCCCCGTACCGCAGGAAAGTTCAACGCCGGGCAGAAGCTGTACGCGAACGTCCTCGCCGGAGCCCTGCTCGTCATGATCGGCACCGGGCTCCTCATGTGGTTCCCCGGCCTCGCACCCCTCCTGTGGCGCACCGGAGCGACGTTCGTCCACGACTGGCTGGCCCTGCTCGTCGCCGCCCTGGTCCTCGGCCACATCCGGATGGCCGTCCGCGACGCGCAGGCCCGCCGCGGGCTGCGCACCGGGGAGGTCCCACGGGACTGGGCCCGAGCGCACCACCCGCTGTGGGAGGAGGAGAACCCGGCGCCCGCAGCCGCCCGGGAGCCGTGAGGAGGAACATGGCACCCGTCACAGGCATCCGGTCGGCGGTGCGGAACCTCGCCGACCGTCCGGCCCGGCACCCGTTCGCCGTGGACGCCGTGGCTGTGGTCTGCTGCGTACTCATCACCGGACCGGTCATGATGCTGACGTCGCAGCAGGGGCAGGCCGCCCTCCGCCCGGCCGGAGCGGTATCCGCACTCTGCAGCCTGCTGGTGCTGGGCGCCCACCGATGGCCGCGCGCGACGGTGTGGGCCACGGCGGCGACCGGCGTGCTGCTCCTCGCCCTCGTCCCCGACATGCCGCCCCCGCCCGCACCGGCGGTCGCGGCACTCTTCCTGCTCGCGGCCCGGACCGACCGCCGCACCGCCGTGCGCACCAGCGCGGCGGTGGGCGTCGCGATGACCGTCGCCGCGTTCCTCGTACGCCCACAGCTCTCGGCCGTGGAGTCCAACCTCGCCCTTCTCGCCTGGACCCAACTGCCCACGGCGGTCGGGGACGCGGTACGCAGCCGGCGCGAACTGCTCGCCTCCTACCGGGAACGCGCGGAGCACGCCGAGGCGACCAGGGAGGACGAAGCGCACCGGCGGGTCGTGGCCGAACGTATGCGCCTCGCCCGGGAACTGCACGACGTCGTCGCGCACCACCTCACCCTCGTCAACGCGCAGGCCGGAGTGGCCCACCACCTGGTACGGCAGGACGCCGAGCGCGCCTACGAGGCCCTCGGACAGATCCGCGACACCAGCCGGGCGGCACTCGACGAACTGCGCGCCACCGTGGGCCTGTTGCGCCAGACGGACGAGCCCGATCAGCCCCTCGCCCCCGCACCGGGGTTGCGTGACCTGCCCGCGCTGCTGGACTCGTTCCGCCACGCGGGCCTGCGCGTGGAAGCCCGGTACGACACGCCGCCGACCCCCCTTCCGCCGCTGACCGACCTGGCCGCCTACCGGGTGGTCCAGGAGGCGATGACCAACGCGCGCAAACACGTGGCCGACGCCCGGGTCTCCGTGGTCGTCGCCGTCCACCCGGCCCACCACCCGGCCCGCTTGGAGGTCTCCGTCACCGACGACGGCGGCACCGGACCGGGCCCCGGCCCCGGCACAGGCCTGGGGCTGATCAGCCTCACGGAGCGCGTACGCGCGACGGGCGGAACCCTGCGCCACGGCCCGCGGACGGCAGGCGGGTTCCGCGTGCACGCGCTCCTGCCCCTCGCCTCGAACACCCTTGCACAGGACTGCCCCCGGGAGGGCGAATGAGTGTCCGGGTACTGCTCGCCGACGACCAGGCGCTCCTGAGAGGAACCTTCCGCATCCTGCTGGAGGCCACCCCCGGCATCGAGGTCGTCGGCGAGGCGTGCGACGGGAGGGACGCCGTGGACCAGGTCCGGCAGCGTCCGACGGACGTGGTGCTGATGGACATCCGCATGCCCGGTCTCGACGGCATCGAAGCCACCAGGATCATCACCGCCGACAAGGATCTGCCCGGAGTGAAAGTGCTCATCCTGACCACGTTCGAGACCGACGAGCACGTGGCGGAGGCGCTGCGCGCGGGGGCGAGCGGATTCGTCGGCAAGGGCATCCACCCCCAGGAGCTGATCGACGCGATCAGGACGGTCGCCGCGGGCGACGCGCTGCTGTCACCCGTCGCGACCCGGTCGCTGATCCAGCGCTTCCTCGCCCGTACGCCTCCGCAGCGCACCACCGCCCCGACGCTGGAGAGCCTGACTGCGCGCGAGCGCGAGGTGGTGGTGCTGGCGGCCACCGGTCTGTCCAACGACGAGATCGCGGATCACCTCGGCATCTCCGTCCTCACCGCGAAGACCCACGTGAACCGGGCCATGGTGAAACTGGGAGCGCGGGACAGGGCGCACCTGGTCATCGCCGCCTACGAGGGCGGCCTGGTCCACCCCGCACGGTGAACGGGCCCCGCGCGGGGGCATCCTCACCGCGCGCGGGTCACTCGCAGGCGGCCGACTTGTCCACCGCCGCGGTGTAGCTGGTGATCAGGTTCTTCATGGCCGTCTTGTCGTCGATGCCGGTGTCCAGGACCTGGATGATCGTGAAGAGGTCCAAATCCGGGTGTTCCGACGACTTACACGAAGCGGTCTTGCCCACACCGGCTTTGCCGGTCCAGACGAACCGGTAGTCGTCCGACCTCTCTCCGCCGTCCGTGTAGGAGTACGCCGCTGCGACCGTCACTGCGGTCTCCCCTCTTCCCCACCACGCCTGGGTGAGACGCAGGGCCACCGTGCCGTCCACGGAGACGACGCAGCGGGTCGTCCCGCCGTTCGGCTTCGAGATCGCCGAGGTGACGGATTCCCCGCCGGGTAACGCTGCTTTCACCTGCGCGGGGTCGACAGTGATGCCGCACAGGGAGGTGGGCACGGTGTAGTTCTTAGCGG
>NZ_JBHWZJ010000001.1:4725-113578 GCF_042728415.1 Streptomyces sp. NPDC060198
CGGCTGGTTCGTCGTCGGAGCATGCCGAGAGGCTGGAGGCGAGGACGACGGCGGCCGACAGAGAGAGAACCGGGCTGATGAGCCGGTGGCGCCGGAGGGTTCCGTGGACAAACAACGCGATTGGCCTTTCTGGATGTGTGCAGGGGTGATCGGGCGCGGCCGTTCTCGGACGGTCGATCACATGCGACAGGCCGTCCCGGGGGTGCGCCTTCGTGGCAATACGGTGCGCCGTGGGTTACTCACAGTCCTCCGACTGGTTCACCGTCTCGGTGTAGCTGTTGATCAGGCTCTTCATGGCCGTCTTGTCGCCGGCGCCGGAGTCGAGGACTTGAATGATCGCGAAGAGGCGCATCTCCGGGTGCTCCGGCGACGTACACGAAGCGGTTTTGCCCACACCGGCCTTGCTGGTCCAGACGTACCGGTAGTCGCCCGTCGTCTCCCCGCCTTTCGTGCCGGAGTACGCCGCCGCGACCGTCGCCCCGGTGTCCAGGCGACCCCACCACGCCTGGGCGAGGCGCAGGGCCGGCTTGCCGTCCACGGACAGGTCGCAGCGGGTCGTCCCGCCGTTCGGCTTCGAGGTCGCCGAGGTGAGGGAATCCCCGCCGGGCAGCAGAGTCTTCACTTGTGCGGAGTCGACCGCGACCCCGCACAGTGTGGTGGGCACGGTGTAGTTCTTCGCGGCTGGTTCGTCGTCGGAGCATGCCGAGAGGCTGGAGGCGAGGACGACGGCGGCCGACAGAGAGAGAACCGGGCTGATGAGCCGGTGGCGCCGGAGAGTTCCACGGACGGACAACGCGACGGGCCTTTCTGGATGTGTACAGAGGTGATCGGGCGGGGCCGTTCTCGGACGGTCGGTCACATTCAACGGGCCGTCCCGGTGCGAGCCTTCGAAGCACTACCCGTGCACCGAGGGTCATTCGCAGGCATCTGAACGGTTCACCGCCGCGGTGTAGCTGTTGATCAGGGTCTTCATGGTCGCTTTGTCGTCGATGCTGGGATCGAATGCCTGGATGATGGCGAAGAGGCGCATGTCCGGGTGCTTCGACGACGTGCAGGAAGAGGTCTTGCCCACGCCGGCCGTTCCGGTCCAGGCGAACCGGTAGTCGTCCGTCGTCTCCGCGTCGTTCGTGCCGGAGTACGCCCCCGAGACTTTGAACCCGGTGTCCAGGCGGTCCCACCAGGTCTGGGTGAAGCGGAGGACGATCTTGCCGTCCACGGAGACGTTGCAGCGGACTGTCCCGCTGTTCGGCTTCGAGGCCGTCAGGGAGAGAGAATCCCCGCCTGGCAGCAGGGGCTTCACTTGTGCGGAGTCGACCGGGATTCCGCACAGTGTGGTGGGCACGGTGTAGTTCTTAGCGGCTGGTTCGTCGTCGGAGCATGCCGACAGGGTGGAGGCGAGTACGGCGGCGGCGGACAGGGAGACGGCCGTGCCGATGAGCCGGTGACTGCGAAGAGCTCCATGGACGGACAACGCGAGAGGCCTTTCGGGGTTCGGGCGGGGACGGTGCGGTGGGCACCGTCCCCGGGCATTCGACTCAGATGTCCGTCTTCAAGTGCGGGGACATTTGAGCGGTGTTCGTACCCGCTGCCCGGAACCCGTCTTGAGCGGCGCGTCGGGCCTTCTCGTCGATGCCGTCGTCCAACAGGTCATTGCGATGGTGCGTCTTTGCCGCCTTCTCCACGGCGGCCTCGGTGTAGTCCGAGTTCTGATCGTTGCCGCTCTCCCACAGCTCGCCCATGACGGGGCCCGCGTCGTCCTTGGCGTGCCCTTCGGCGTCCTGGAAGAGGGCTTCGAGGACCATGCTGCTCACGGTCCCGGCCGCGCCGCCGGCCACCGCGCCGGCGACCGGGCTGGCGATGAACGACGTACCGACTCCGATGCCCGTGCCGATACCTCCGGAAATGGCGTTCTTCCATTGCCCCACGGACTGGTCGAACTTCTTGTCGGACTCGTCGGCGGGACCAGCGACCGCCTCCTGACGGCCGATGGCCAGCGTGCCGGACACTTCACCCGAGCCGTGGGCTATCTGCTCGATGGTGAACTGCGTGTCGTTCGAGTAGCGCGCGTCGGGCGGCAGGTCCGGGTTCAAGTGGTAATCCATGAGGTTCCCCATGTACGCCTTGTTGGCGACCTCCACTGCCGCGTATCCCTCCGGATCCTGACCGACGGTCAACAACAGCGCGTTCACGTTACGGTGGTCGAGCGTGGCCGAACTGCCGGCGACGGGGAACAGTCGGTCGGTGTCCTTGTCCGCGTCGTCGGTGAGGGCCCGGTTGATGTCCGGCAGGTACTCCGAGGTGATCTGCCCGATGCTGTCGGACATGTAACTGTGACCCGTGAGACGCTCGTTGTCGTCCGCGACGGAAGCCACGATCGACTCGAAGAGCCTGGCCTGCCCGTCGTTGTGCGCCGGGGTGTCCGCCGTGGGCAGTTCGCCCGCCGGGTGACCGGTCGCGGCGGCCTCCAGGGCGAGGGCGAGGTTGTTGCGGCCGGTGTTGACCTCGTCGCCGTGGAAGTTGCTCTCCTGGGGCCAGTCCCGCTCCTCGAACAGGTACTGGAAGTTGGAGAGCGGGACCTTCCCGTTCTTGCCGTTGCCGTCCGTGTCGCGCTCGAAGGGGGAGTCCTCCTTGGAGACGTACTCCTCGTTGAAGAAGTCGGTCGCCGCGTCCGGGCTGTTGGACAGGCCCTTGAGGTAACCGGTCAGCGGGTCGGAACCGCTGTCCTCGCCGATCCGGTTGAGGAGGGGGTCGTAGCCCATCTTCTGCCAGGCCATGTTGGCGTGCTCGCCGTTGCCGGTGAGCTTGCGTTCCGTCTCCATGAGCGCGGTGCCGTAGCTCTTGAGGAACTGGTCGTCGTAGTCGCCGGTCCGCATCAGGTTGCTCATGACCTGGAACCCCATGGGACCGCCGCCGTTCCGGCCGATGGGCTGTTCGCCGAGCCGGACCATGTCGCCCTTCCAGCTCGTCATGTCGGCGGAGTCGCTCTGCGTGGCGGTGGCGAGCGTCAGACCGAGATTGCGCTGGAGGTCGTCGAGCTTGTCGACGCGCTCGTGGAGCAACTCCGGGTTCACGGCGGGATCGGTGACGCCCGCCCAGAACTCGAGGGTCTGCTCCGGCTTGAGCCGGGTGGCGAACCGCTCGGCGAACAGCGGGTCGTCCTTGTACTTCGCGAGACCGTCGTTGATCTTGTCGAACTCTGCCGGCGTGAGGTCCTTGGGGTTCTTCGCCGCGATCTTGGCGAGGTCGTCCGCGGCCTGGACGGCGTCCGCCGCGGAGTCGCGGTCTTTGTAACTGGCGTCCGAGAAGCCCATCGTGGACTGGTCGGCTATCGCGCTCAGCACCGTGCTCGCCGAGGTGTCGCTCTCGGTGGCCCTGTTGAGTATCCCCTGCACCTCGTCGCGCAGCGCCGTGACGTCGCTCTCGGTGTGCTCCGGAACGGTGGTGCCCTTCGCCGCCCTGTCCGGGTGGATGTTCATCGTGACGGTGAAGCCGCCCTTGTCGGTGCTGACGACGGTCAGGTTCTTCGCCTGCCCGCGGGTGATGGCGGCCTCAAGGTCCTTCTTGAACTGCCGCAACTCGTCCCGGGTGTCACTGAGGATGTTGTGGATGGTGGTGGCCTGCGTGTGGGCATCGCCGAACTCGCCGGCGGTCTTGCCGATGAACTCCTTGGTGACCGTGGCGTTCATACCTGCCCAGTCGGCCGAGTTGGCGGCCTTGTGCAGGCCGTCCTCGGCCTGCTTCTTCAGCTCCGCCAGGTGCCGTACGAGCTGGTTCCAGTCGGAGACGGCCGTGTCGAGCGTCGCGAAGTTGGCGAAGCGGAGCGCGTCGAGATCCATGAGGTGTCGTTTCTCCTGTACGTCTGTGGTCGCGCGCCGCTACTTCTTCGGTTCGTACGCCGGGTTCTTCTTGCCCGGTTCGCCGACCCGCTCGTCGAACCCGGCGTCCAGGGCGTCGATGCTGCTCATCTGCCGCTGGATGTAGTTCTCGTCCCCGGTGTGCACCTTCTTGGTGACCTGCATGTGGTTGGAGATGTGGGCGCAGGCGTCCATGAGCGACTTCAGCTGCTCCTCCCACCGGTTCGACACGTGCTTGAGCCCGCCGCCCAGGGCGAAGCCCTGACCGCTCAGATCGCCGGCGGCCGCGTCGCTGCTGGGAGTGGCGACCCTGGCCTTGCTCCACAGGTTGTCGTAGAGGGAATGCGCCTGACTGCCGATCTTCGCCAGGTCGCCCTGAGCCACCTTGAGGTCGCCCGTCTGCCCGGGCAGGCCCACGTAACCGCCGCCGTCCCCGGGGTCCAACTGGTTCAATCGCATTCCGGTCGACCGGTCGGCGGCGCCCGCCTTCAGCTGCTCCCACTCGTCCCACGCCATGAAAAACCCTTCCCCCGTCGTGCCCCGTGCCGTCGCGCCCGGTGGGCGCCTCGGTTCTGGGTGATGCCCGGCGTGCCATGGCGGGGGTCGCGGCGCCCGGTACCGCGTCTCGCGGCGGTGTCGGAACCTCCGCACACCACCTGGTACGCGGATGTTCCCCACCGTGCGGCGCGTCGCATCCGGCGCCTGCGAACCCGTGCACCACGGATCACGGGACAGCCCTTCGATCAAACTAGCAATTCGCCAGGATGTTCACATGGGACGTCGTCCAGATCCGTGAACAGCAGTTGTGTGCATCTCGTGGAGGCTTCAGAGATGCGTGGGGCGAATGCATTGGTTCGCCCGTGAGGGGGGTGGTTTGTTCGCACTCCGGCGGGCTCCGCCGCCGGAGCCCGGCCACCGGCACGTACTGCCGCGGAGCGCTCCCCGGGCGTCTCCGCCGTGTCCCGGTGACACCCGAAGGGTGACGGCCCCGGGGCTCGAACGGGGGACTGTCCGTGGGGGGCGGGGGCTGGGAGGGTGACGGAGCGCCGGACCCGTCGGACCGGCGGGAGTCGGCACGGTCGCCGGCTCCGTGCCCCGGACGGGAGGACGGCCTCGTGGCCACGCAGGATTACGCAGTCACTCTGCAGATGGTGACCGATGCCGCGTCGTCCTGCCGCGGCACCGCCGAAGAGGTCAGCCAGCAGCTCGACTCCCTGAAGACGTACATCGTCAACCTGGAGAGCAGCTGGCAGGGCATCGCCCACGAGACGTTCACGACGTACATGGCCCAGTACGACGTGTACGCGCGGATGCTGCACCAGGCGCTCACCGACATCGCCGACGGCCTGACCAACACCCACATCAACTATCACGACGCGGAGGCGGCGGCTCTCCAGAGCTTCCAGCAGATGGAGAGCGAACTGCCCCCGGCCCGGCTGGGCTGACCCGCGCGGCCGACGAGGAGACGGAGACCCCGTGGCGGGTATCGAGGACAGCAGGATCCTGGTCGCCGGCGACCTGGAGCGCGCGGGCGCGGACATCAACGCCCGGGCGGAGGTCATCGCCGAGGAACTGGCCGCGCTGATCACGAAGTTGCAGCCGCTCGCCGACACCTGGACCGGTGAGGCCAAGGTCTACTACGAGACCCTGCAGAGCGAGTGGAACACCGCGGCGGAAGGCCTCTTCGGGCCGGACGGGGTGCTCGGCAGGATCTCCATGGCGCTGAACGTCAACTGGTCGAACTACTCCGAAGCGGAGTGGGCCAACGTCTCCACCTGGCGCACCACCGGCTGAACCGGAGGACCGGCGCCCGGCCCGCGGGTGATCCGCCGGCCGATCCGGCGTGCGGATCACCGGACGGTCCGTCGGCAACGGCCCGAGCACCGTCCGGACCGTTGCCGACGCCTTCCCCCGGGTACGGGGCGGAGGCCATTTTCACGACCCGAGAGGAACCGGCTCCCGACCATGGCCGACGAACACTGCCGGATCACCGTGGTGGCCGACCACCGGCAGGTGGATCTCGCCGTCCCCGCCCGCGCCCCGATCACCGACTGGATCGACTCGGTCGCCGGGCTGTGCGGCGTGAGCGACGACGAATTGATGCCCGCCGCCTGGACGGTGCGTACCGGGCAGGCCGCCCCGCTCGCGCCGGACCGGTCCCTCGCCCAGTCCGGCGTGACGGACGGGCAGCTGCTCTACCTGGCCGACCTGCTGGCCGGTGAGTACGACGAGCCGGTGGTACGCGACGTGGCCGAGCAGGTCACCGAGGCGTCCGAGCGGCTGCTGGAGCGCCGCTGGACCGCCCGGGCCCGGGCGGTCACCCTGCTGGTGTCCGGTCTGGCCTGGGTGGTCGCCGGGACGCTGCTCGCGCGCGTCGTGCACGGCGGCGGGAGCGCCGGAGCCGCCGGGGAGCCGCTCTCCCGGGCGGAGCTGGGCGGCGCGGCACTGGTGGCGGGGGTGTTGCTGCCGATGCTCGCCCGGATCGCGCTCGAACGCGGTTGGGCGGTGCCCGCCGGGGTGCGGACGGCGCTGGCCGTGTGCGCGGTGCCCACCCTCGCCGCGGCGGGGTACGGGCTGACGGCCGGGAGCGGCCAGGGGGATCCTGGTGTCGCCGTCGCCGGGGCGGCCTGTGGTGCGCTGATCGGTGCGGCGCTGGCCTGCGGGGCCGCGATGTCCGCCGCCACCTGCGGGGTTCTCCTGGTGGTCCTCGCCGGTGCGGTCCCCGTGGTGGTGCTGTCACTGACCGGTGTGGACGGGGACCAGGGCTCGGCCCTGGCCGCCGTGTGGGCCTTCGTGCTCCTGCTGTTCGCGCCGGGCACCGCTGCCCGGGTCGCGGCGACCGGATACCGGCGCTCCGGACGTGAACTTCCCTCGTCGGGCGTCGAGCTGGAGGCGGCCGTACGGGTCGCCATGCGCTTGCTGCTGGTGTGGACCGGGCTGCTGTCGCTGACCCTGGCCGTCACGCTGGCGCTGCTCGCGGCGGCGGACTCCCCGTATGGTCCCGCCATCGCCGCGACGCTGGCGCTGGGGCTGCTGCTGCGGGCCGGTCAGGCGGCCACGGTCAGCGAGGTGGTTCCGGTGGGCGCCGCCGGGGCGGTGGGCGCGTTCGTCCTGCTGCTGGCGGCTCCCGGCTGGCTCGGGCTGCCTCCGGCGGCCGGGGTCGCGGCGGTCGCGGTGGTGGCCTTCGTGCTGGTGGCGTACGGGTTCCGGCGTTTGATGCGGCCGGAATCGGCCGGCACGGGCCGCCCGGCCTGGCTCGCGGGCGCCGGTACGGCGATCGGCGCGCTCGCCATCCCGCTGACCGTGGCCGCCTTCGGGGTGTTCGGCCGGCTGTCCGGGCTGGGCCACCGCCTGTGAGGCGGCACCACCGCCCGGCCGGGACGACGACTTCGAGCCGTGCGGGGGAGGGGCGGGGGCCGTCGGCCGGCGCCCGGTCCTCAGCGGAGGGCGCCGTCGGTGGGAAGTTGCCGGGCGGCGGGCCGTACGGCGGTGCGCGGACCGGGTACGGTCCCGGGCGGCTCCGCCAGCAGGCCCAGTTCGATGGCCCGTCGTGTCATGTCGGCCTTGTTGCCGACGTCCAGCTTGGTCCGGATGCGTTTCACGTAGGTGCTGACCGTCGCCTCGGTCAGTCCGAGCCGGCGGCCGATCTGGCCGTGGGTGAGCCCGCCCACGAGCAGTCGGAGGGTCTCCAGCTCGCGCCGGGCCAGCTGCCGGGGTTCCGTCTCCGCCGCGGGTGCGGCGAGTTCGTCCTGGAGCCTGGCCATGAGGGGCGGCGAGACGTGCAGACCGCCGCCGTGCACCGTCCTGACGGCGCGCAGCAGTTCGTCCGTCTCCACGCGTTCGGTGACGCATCCCAGTGCGCCCGCGCGGACCACCGGGAGCAGAGGCTGCGTGGAGTACACGTCCCAGATGACCAGGACCCGGCCGTGCGTGGCGAGCCGGCCGACGCTCTCCCGGGCCGGTGCCGGGCGGCGGGTCCCCCCGGGGGAAGGCGCGGCGGCGGAGGCGTACTCCTCTCCTCCGGTGCGCGGCGGCCCGTAGAGGATCACGTCGGCGCCGAGTCCGTTACCGGTGAACCCTTCGGCGTGGTCGGGGGCCGGGACGAGTTCGGCCCCTTCGATGCCCGACAGGACACTCTCCAGGCCGTGCCGCACCAGGCTGCGCTGTTCGATGACGGCGATCCGCATGTGTGTCGCTCCGCTCTCCGTCCGCCGGCCGGCGTTCGCCGTGTCCACCCGCGACGGCCGCGGTGCCGCAGCCGTCCTCCATCGGCGGTCCGCTGCGGAGCCGTACGGCCCGACGTGCCGTCAGGCGGCCTTACCGAGCGGTGATGTACCAAGATCGGCGGTCAGCATATGCGTGCATCGAACAGCTGAACCGGACTTCTCGCGCACCTGTGCGAGCAGTGTCCGATGTTCATCATCTGCTCATGTGATCTTCGAATCGACTTCTTCCGGACGCCCTTACCCGGCCCGTCGGGTACGGGCTACCTTCGCGCGACCCTGCACCAGGAAGGCAGTTCCTTGTCCGACCCCGAGACCCCCGACCAGCCGAACCCTCCGGCGGCCGGCCCTTCCCCGGCGGAGAAGCCCGCACCGGCGGTGACCCCCTCCCCGGCGGCTGCCCCGAGCGGACCGGACCGCCTGACCCAGGAGGACCGCAGCGGCTTCGTGTCGGCGTTCGTCTCCGGGGTGCGACCGGACGGCGAGTCCGGCGGCCGGTCGAGCGGCCGACTGCTGATGATCGGCGCCGCCGTGGTGGTCGCGCTGGGGCTCACCGCCGTCGCCGTGGGCGCGTTCGGCGGGGACGACACCACCGACACGGCCACCCCGGTCGGCGCGGCGATGAGCGCGACCGCCTCCCCGAAGGCCACGGGGCGCAACGGTGCCACCCCGGCCACGCCGCCCACCGTCTCCCCTCCGGGCGGCACCGCGCCGGGCGGCTCGACCACGGTGGTCGCCGGTGCGCCGGGCACCGTGGTCGAAGGCGACCCGGGCGCGGAGACCGACGCCCCGGAGACCCCGGGCGGCGCCACCGCAGCGGCCTCGGCGCCCCCCACGAGCGCTCCCGCACCCTCGGCCACCACGGCCCCTTCGGCCGGTACGCAGGCCCACGGCGTCACCGCTCCGAAGGCCACCTTCACCGCGCTGGCCGGCTACGAGTGCCCCAAGACCGCCACCGCCACGGTCTGGGCCAGCGACCCCGACTACGGCACCGACGTCGACGGCTGGCTCACCAGCGGCAAGGGCGGCTACAAGGGCGAGGGGTGCAGCGGACATTACGCCGCCCTGCCGATGTCCGGCTCCTCCTCGACCCGGGACACCGACACCTACTGGCTCTGGAAGTTCAACTACGGCGCCAGCTTCTCCTCGGGCACCTGCTCCGTCTCGGTCTACGTGCCGAACAACCCCAGCAAGACCTATGTGGGCGGCACCCCCTCCCGGTACGCCCTCTACAACTCGATCCACAGCGGCGGCACGTCGGCCGGATCCTTCACGGTCGACCAGACCGCGCACCGCGGGAGCTGGGTCTCGGCGGGTTCCTGGAAGGTCAGCGGCGGGCCCCTCACCGTCCGGCTGGTGAACACCGGCACGGGCGCCGACTTCGCGCACCACGCAGCCGCCCCCATGCGGCTCTCCTGCGTCGCCGCGTGATCGGCCGGGGCAACGGCACCACCCTGCGGGTCGGCGCCCACGGATGGGGCGCGCACCGGACCATCGCGGCGGCGCTGCGGGCCGCGGCGCCGGGCGCCGTCGTCTCCGTGCAGCCCGGGGTGTATCCGGAGACGCTCGTCCTCGCCGGCGACGTCTCGCTCGTCGCCGAACAGGGCCCCGGCACCGTCCGGCTGGCAGGGGGCAGGGGAGTCCCGCTGACCGTGACCGGCGGACGGGTACGGGTCGGCGGCCTCGTCCTGCACGGACCCGGCGACCGCACCGCCGGCGTCCGGGTGACCGGCGGAGAAGCCGAGTTCACGGACTGCGAGATGAGCGGTGGCGCGCTGGAGGTCTCCGGGGACGCCGCACCCGTGCTGCGCGACTGCCGGGTGCACGGCACCGGGACGGCGGCCGGGGTGCGGCTGTCCGGCCGCAGTACCACCACGCTGGCCGGACTGCGCGTCGAGGGGGCGGGCCTCCTGGTGGAGGGGGAAGCCACCGTGACCGGGCACGGCCTGACGGTCGCCGACGCCCCCGGCGACGCGGTACGGCTGCGGGAGGGCGCCGGTGGCGGACTCACCGGCGCCGAACTGCGCGGAGCCGCGGGCAGCGCGGTCCACGCCGAGCGGAGCGGGCGTCCGCTGCTGCTGCGCGACTGCCTGCTGGAGGGGGCCGGCGGCCCCGCCGTCCTCGTCACCGGCGCGGAAGGCACCGGCGCGGAAGGCACCGGCGCGGAAGGCACCGGCGAGCGGGACGGCGGCGTGAAGGACACCGCCAACGGCCGCGGCTCCACGCGGGACGGCGCGGGCGAGCCCCGGTCGGGTGGCGACCGGCCCGACGGGGTGGTCCTGGAGAGCTGCCGGATCACCGGCGCCCGGGCCGCCGGAGCACGGGCCACCGGTGCCGGGGCCGGGCTGACCCTGCGCGACTGCCGGATCGAGGGACCCGCGACCGTGGGCGTCCTCGCCGACGAAGGCGCGGTCCTGCGGATGACCCGCTGCCGGATCACCGGCAGCGGGGGCAGCGGCGTCGCCGTGGGCGACGCGGCCGACGCGGAGTTGGACGACTGCACCGTGGCGGACGCCGGCGGCAACGGCGTCTTCGCCGTGGACCGCTCGGCCCTGCGGATGACCGGCTGCACCGTCACGGGAGCCGCCTACACCGCCGTCCACCTGGGCGGGGCCGTACGCGCCGTCCTGCGTGGCTGCACCGTCGAGGACGGCTCCCAGCACGGAGTCCGCGTGGGCGAAGGCGCCCTGGCCACGCTGGAGGACTGCCTGATCGGCCCGGTGGGACTGGCCGGGATCTCCGTCGCGGGCGGCGACCTCGCCGCCCGCCGGGTGCGGGTGACCGGAGCGGAGACCGGGATCGCCCTGACCACCCCGCACCGGCCGCTGGTCGACGAGTGCGAAGTGACGGGCTGTGCGACCGGACTGCTCGTCGGACCGGACACCGGAGCGCAGGTGTCCGCGCTGCGCGTCCGGGACAGCGGCGAGACGGGCGTCATGATCGGCGAACGGGCCGCCCCCTGGCTGATCGGCTGCCACATCATGGACACCGCCGGCACCGCCCTGGTCGTCACGGCCGCTGCCCGCCCCCGGATCACCGGCACCCGGGTGGCCCGCGCCAAGGGCAACGGCCTCTACGCGACGGACGGCGCGGCGGGCGAACTCACCGACTGCACGGTGGGCTCGACCGCCTGCCCCGCCGTGTTCGCGGGAGCGGGCGCCACCACCGTGCTGCGCCGGGTCCTGATCCACGACACCGACGAGGACGTACGTCTCGCCGACGGCCACCGTGTCGTGTTCCGGGAGTGCAGGACCGAGTCGGTGGCCACCAGCGCGCTGCCGCCCGGCTCACTCGCGGCCGACCGGGCCGACTCCCCGGGCGCCCCGGACCCCGCACCCGTACCGGCCGCCATCGGCGCGGGCAAGGGTGCCGAGGCGGCGGCCGGGGGAGGCACACCCGTACCGGCCGGGGAGGAGTCGCTGGAGACCCTGCTCGCCGAACTGCGTTCCCTGGTGGGCCTGGAGCGCGTCAAACAGGACGTCGAGACCATGGTGAAGCTGATGCGGCTGGTGCGCCGCCGCGTCGAGGCGGGACTGCCGCCGCCCCCGCTCAGCCGGCATCTGGTGTTCGCCGGCAACAGCGGCACCGGCAAGACCACCGTGGCCCGCCTCTACGGCCGGCTGCTGGCCGCGCTGGGCCTGCTCACCCGGGGGCACCTCGTGGAGGCCGACCGGGGGACCCTCGTCGGGGAGTACGTGGGCCACACCGCGCCCCGGACCACCGCCGCTTTCCAACGGGCCCTGGGCGGGGTGCTGTTCATCGACGAGGCCTACGCCCTGGTCCCGCACGGGCACGGCAGCGACTTCGGCCAGGAGGCCATCGCCACCCTCGTCAAGCTGATGGAGGACCACCGGGACGACGTGGTGGTCATCGTGGCCGGATATCCGGAGGAGATGCGGCACTTCGTCTCCGCCAACCCCGGGCTGGCCTCCCGCTTCACTCGCACGCTCGTCTTCGACGACTACGACGCGGCGCAGCTCGCCGGGATCGTGGAGGTGCACGCCGCCGAGCACCGGTACGAGCTGGGCGAGGGGACGGCCGAGGCGCTGCGGGACCACTTCGACGGTCAGGACCGCGACGAGACGTTCGGCAACGGACGCGGGGCGCGGCAGCTCTTCCAGCGGATGACCGAACGGCACGCGGCACGCCTGTCGGACCAGGCGGAGCCCACCACGGCCGATCTGGTGACCCTGCTGCCCGAGGACGTACCGGACGCGGACCTGGGGCCGGGGCCGGGGTTGGGTCCGGTGCGGAGGGTGGACTGACTAGGGCGTGCGTCGGAAGTGGCGCCGTCCGCCCGCGGGGCGGGTCGGGCGGCGTCCGGTGCGTGCGATCGCACGGCGGAGGGTCGCCCCGATACTGGACGTATCGGGGCGAACCCGACAACGCGGCGAGCGTGCGTGCCGGGCGTCGCCGGACAGGCGGGACTTTCGACACACGCCCCAGGGCGGGCGCGTCGGGCGTGCGCGTGCCGGGTGCCTACGTGTCGACGACCGGGCCGATCGGCGCGTCCGGGAAGACCGAGGCGTAGTCGGCGTGGGCGTAGGCGGTGCCGGCCCGGTCGAGCAGGACGATGAACTGTCCGGCCAGCTCCAGCGCGTCCGCGCACTCCCGCATGACCTGCGTCATCGCCGGGTTCATCTGGGCGGCGAACTTGAGGGCCGCTTCCTGGAGCGGCTTGTCCGGCTCCAGGCTGGGGCCGTCGTTGTCCCAGGACCACTGGCCGGTGAAGAAGTTGAACTGGGTGTTGTCCACCTTCCGCTGGGCGTTCTGGCCGAAGACCGTACCGCCCGCGACGGCCGTCTCGACCCGCTGCTTCATCACCATGTACTGGTCGACCGCGGTACGGGACGAGTTCAGCAGCCCCTGCACGCTCTCCCGGACACTGCCGAGGTCCACCGTCAGCTGCGGGTGGGAGCCACCGGTGGCGCCGCCGCCCTGACCGGACGGGGTCTCCGGCCCCTGGTTCGCGGTGATCGGCGGGGCGTCGCCCCAGATCATGGCGAGCGAGGGCATCTGGGTGGCGGCCACCGGCGCGCTCTCGCCGCCGGAGTCCTCGCCCGTCGGGCGGACCCGCGCCGGACCGTGCGCGGAATTCTTCGGCTGGACGGTGGCCACGGCCGCTCCCGGTGTTCCTCGGATGTGTGCGCATCCACCCTCCGCGCGCGCGGGCGCCGTCGTCCAGGTCCCTGTTCGGGGACGGACCGGGACACGGAAAAGGGAAGTTTCGCGCCGTCCGGCGCCCGGCCTACCGTACCGACGTGGCCAGAGCCCTCACCCCCGGCGAGTTCAAGGCCGATCTGGCGCAGCTCCTCGACGCCGTCGGCACCGTCAACCGATGCACCACCACCCTCGAAGACCTCATCACCGGGGTCGACACGGCGTTCACCGCCGCCGAGGGCGTCTGGCACAGCCGGGCCGGCACGTCCTTCGTCGACCTGCACACCGAGTTCGACGGGGCCACGGCGCAACTGATCGAGCTGCTGCACGAGATGGCCACGCGCATGCGCAGCGCGTACGACCAGTACCTCGACGCGGAGACCAAGAACACCGGCAACTTCCCGTCGTGACGTCCCGGGGCCGTCCGCGTGCCCACGAGCAGGAGGCCCCGTGATCCCCCAGCCCGACCTCGACGCGCCCTACGCTTCGGCGGCAGGCGTCGTAGACGGAACCATCACCGTGGACGGCTCGCACCTGGTGGCGCTGGCCAACACCGTCGGCGGACCGGATGGTTCGGGCGGTCTCGTCGAGCAGATCACCGACACCCTGCGCACTCTCTTCGACACCCTGGACTCCCTCCAGCTCGGCTGGCAGGGCGACACCCAGGCCGAGGCGCAGGAGTTCGCCGACCGGCTGAGCGCCTGCCTGGCCACCCTGCTCGGCACGAGCGACGAGGACGCGAAGTACAGCGTGCTGAACCGGGTTTCGGTGGCCCTGAGCGGCGCGGGCAACAACTACCTGCTGGCCGAGGACGCGGTGGTCAAGATGTTCACCGAGTTCGGCAACGCCCTGGCGTCCGGCGGAGGCGGTGCCGCCACCCCCGTCAGCATCACCGACGTCACCCAGACGGCGATCAGCGAGACCTTCTGACGCGCCCGCCCCCTCTCCGTACCCGCCCCCTCCCCTCCTCGGGGCGGACGCCGCGCCCACGGGTGTGAGGAGCGCCGCTCCGGAACCGCGCACGACAGGTGATTCTCTTGCCCTCGTATCCCGCCGACCCGAATCTCGCCGACCCGATCTACGAACTCGGCAACGCCTGGATCGATTTCAGCGATCTGCTCTGGGAGCAGGTCACCGCCATGGACACGGCGGTGCACTCCGCGCGGTGGAGCGGCGACGGCAAGAACATCACCGACACCACGTGGAACACGGTCCACACCAGCCACCTCCAGAAGGCCGTCGACGACGCGCGCTCCATCGGTAACGCGATCAACTCCTGGGGCGACCAGGTGCAGGAGGTCTTCGACAAGGAGATCCAACAGGCCCACATGGAGGCGATGGTCGGCCTCTTCTCGGCCCTGCTCTCGCTGGTGATGCTCTTCGTCCCGTTCATCCCGCTGCCGGCCTTCCTGCCCGAGATCTTCGCGATGGTGGCCGAACTGCTGACGCCCCTGCTCCGGGCGCTCCCCACCGCCATCGTGTTCGCCGGCGAGGTCTTCGTCGGCGGGGCGATCGCCGCCGGGGCGCAGCTCGGCATCGACATGGCCGCGCAGGCCCTCGGCTCGCTGACCAGCGGGGCGCCGATGCCGGACTTCTCCAGCAGCGACTGGTGGAAGGGCGAGGCGATCAACCTGGGAATCGCCGCCGGTATCGGCATGGGTATGTCCGTCGCCGATCCGGCCATCGGCTGGGCGGCGGACCGCACGCTGCCCACCAGGATCGAGACGCCGCACGTCCCCGGGACGACCGTGGCCCCCCACACCACCGAGAGCACCTTCACCCCTCCCGCTCACGGTGGTTCCGGCACGGTCACCCCCACGGCGCCCAAGGGCCTGGCGGGGGACCACGTGCTCGGCGGCCCGGCGGGAGTGGGGGTCGAGGTGTCCCCGACGGTGAGGAAACCCGGCGGCATCCCGGAGGAGAGGGTCGTCTCCCCGGAGCCGATCAACGGCCCGGCGGTGAAGGCGAACGTGCCGCCGGGCGGCGGCATCCACACCCCCGAGGCGCCGGCCCCCGTGCCCGTACGGCGTCCCGACGAGCCGCTGACCACCAGGGAGGGCGGCGCCCCGGCCGGTCCCGCGCCGCACCTCACCGAGGGCCACGCCAACCTCGGCGCGCCCCCGGGGAAGACGCCCGCCGCGACCACGGGCCGGGGCGGCGCACCCCTCAAGGCCACCGAGAACGACGCGACGACCACGCACCCCGTGAAGGGCGGGGAGAACGACGTGGCAACCGAGCATCCGGTGAAGGCGACCGAGAGAGACGCGCTCGGTGAGAACGGGGCCACCGGCGACGGCACTCCGTTCGCGGAGAACGCGGGGCAGTACCAGGCCCCTGCCACCGGCCAGGTCAAGTCCCCCGACTCCGTGGGAAACACCCACGGCATCTCCCGCGAACAGCCCCAGCAGCCACGCCAGTCGACCCAGCACGCCCCGGAGGCGCAGGAGAGCACCTCCCCCTCCAACCTGGCGAAGGACCCGAACTCCGTCCCCGGCGGCGCGGGCGCGCGGGAGCAGCGCTTCAACCGCTCCGTGGAGGAGCTGCGGGACCGTTTCGTCAGCACCGCCCGCACCTCGCGCAAGCTCCAGGAACTCGGAGTGGAGAACCGGCAGAAGCTCTTCGGCGAACTGGTGGCGGACGCCCGCGTCAAGTTCGACGAGATCTACCCCTCCGGCGGCCACGGCGACCGGTCCCTCTCGTCCCACCTGGCGGACGGCGCCGCGGACAAGAAGTGGAGCCAGACCGTGCGGGACCTGTCCCACACGGTCAAAGGACGCGCGGACCGCATCCGGGTGGACCTCGGCGGACGCATCGACAGGCTGGAGTCCGACGCCACCCGCTCCTGGCAGGAGAACGGCGCCCCCGAGGAACTCGTCCAGAGGGCCACGCAGCGGTACCGGGCCGAACTGCAGAACCTCGGCGAACATACCTGGGGCCGCATCTCGGACACCCCGCACCTGACCGGAGAGAAGGCGCACGAGCGGTTCATCACCGCCGCCCGGCAGACCCGCGAGCACCTCACCACGTCGCTGGAACGCGAGACCCACGCGTACGAGCGGCTCGTCGGCGGCCGAAGGGAGGTGGCGGACACCGTCTCCGCCTGGGGCGGCGAGCACTCCCACTGGAACGACGCGGGGCTCAAGGAGATCACCGACCACCACCAGCACGCGCTGAACACCGAATCGGACCGGCTGTGGCACCAGGTGGCCACCTCCGCCGAGAAGGGCACGGCCGAGGAGGTACTGCTGCGCCGGTTCGACGAGGCGTGGGGCGGCAGCAAGGCGGAGGTCCTGGAGAAGCTCTCCGGCGACCTGCGCGGCACCCAGGCGATCTGGGAGGCCGCCCACCTGATCCGCACCGACCTCAAGAACATGCTGACCCTGCGGGGCGCGGACGGCACCGGCGGCGGCCTGCACCTCCACGGCTCCGTCGAGAGCACCGTCGCCGCCGACCTGGAACGCGAACTCCTGCTCCTGCGGCCCTCCCCGAAGGACGCGGGGGAGCCGTCCGCGGGTGCCGGGCCCGCGGGCAAGGCCCTCGGCGAGCGCCTCGACGCGATCACGCACAGTCTCGACGCCCGGATACGGTTCGAGGACGCAGCGGCGCGGAAACTGGACGCCGCACACCGTGACTACCTCGCCGCGCACGACGAGGAGTTCAACGCCGGGCTGGAGAACGCCCTCCACCGGGCACTGACCGAGACCCGCGAACACCTGCGCGGCAGCGAGTGGAGCGCGGCGGACACCGACCGCGCGCTCGCCCGCCTGGACCGGCGGATCGAGGCCGTCACCTCGGCCACCCACGACCCGCACGGCACCGGTGCGGCCACCTCGCCCGCCCCGCGTCCCTTCGCCCCGGGGCGGAGCGCCTTCCCCGAGGAACACGTCGGCGGCGCGCACACCACCCCGCGCCCCACCGACCCCGCCGAACCCGTCACCATCGGCGGAACACCGGCCCCGGCGACGTACGAGGAAGCGGTCGAGGCGCTCCTCGCGCACCACGGCGAGACGGTGCGCCCGATGGCGGACGACCTCGCAAGGACGCTCAAGAACCTCCCCGGGGAGATCGACCGGGTGCTCCTCGCCCGCACCGACGACTCGATCAAGGAGTCACTGACCTTCGGCGACCACCGCCCGGACGACGGCGCGACCGCCCGGTACCGGCAGTCCGCCCGCGAGGAACTCTCCCGGCAGCTCTCCGACGAACTCCTCGCCGCCTTCCGCTCAAGGGCCAAGTCCTGGGAACCCGGAGGCACGGCCGGCGCCCCGGGCCACGAGGGCCGGCAGTCCGCCCGCGAGGGCCTCATGGGCAGCCTCGCCGAGCGGGAACAAGCCCTCTTCGACGCGTACCGCAGGGGCGCGGAGTTCGACGCCCACGTGGACGCCCTCCTGGCCGACGGCACCGCACTGCCCGCATCCGCCCTCTACGCCCGCCACGAGTACGTCACCCGCCCGGGCAGCGGTACGCCCGAGGAACTGCTCCGGTACGCGGCCCGCGCCGACGCCTACGCACCCGCCCTGATGGAACACCTGGAGGCGCTCTCGCTCCGCCCCGAGGGCTCCGGCGGCCCGGCACTCTCCGGGCGGAGCCCGGAAGAGTGGCGTGCCGTCGTCGACTCCCGGCTGATGGGCAGCCGCCGGACCGCCGTGGAGCTGGAGAAGGCCGGGCTCGACCCGGACTCCGCCTCCGCACGGGCCCTCACCCACTCAGCGGACCGGGTCATCGCGGAACTGGAAGCCGACGCCGCCCTCGCCCGGGCCCGTGCGCTGATGACCGAGCACGCCCGGGAACGCGGTCTGGCACCGGACGCCCCGGCGGTCCGCAACGCCCTGGAACAGTGGGAGTCCGACCTCCGGTCCGCCCTCGACGAATCCCTCACCGGCCGGGGCGAGAGCGACCCGGCGGCCTGGTCCGCCGAGGACCGCGGCCACTTCGACCAGGCGCTCGCCGAACTCGTCGACCCGGCCGCGCTCCACCAGCGGCTGCTCCACCACGAGGAGATCCAGCACCACCTCGTCGCGCTGGACCGGCGCGTCGACCTGCTCCGGTCCTTCCCGGCCGCCGGCCGGACGCTCACCAAGAACGTCCTCACCGACGCCCTCGCGACAGCCGCCGAGCGCACCATGGGCCGGCCCGGCGCCTTCGGCCACACCGCCCTGGACGGCGCCTTCGACCCCCGAGCCACCGCGTACCGCTCGCAGGCGCGCGGCGTCCTCGACTCCACGGAACGCCTGCTGGCCGAGGACGCCCGGCTGAACGCCGTGTCCTACCGGGCGGGTCAGGAGTGGGACGAACACTTCCGGCTCGACGCCGCCACCTCCGCCCGCGAGGGCGGGTACCGGGAGGCGGCCCGGGCCTTCCACGAGGACCGGCTCGCCTCCTGGGTGCACTACAACGGCGACGGAAGCCTCAGGGCGTCCGACTGGCTTGAGATCAACCGGGGCGGCGGGGCCCCCTTCCTGCGCGGATACGGCGACCACCAGGACGCCCGGCACGCGGCCGTGCTCGCCGATCCGGCCGTACGGACGACCCGGGTGCTCAACGGCCTGGACGCGCTGATACGCGGGGAACGTACGCCGAAGGAGCTGGCGAGCGCGCGGGACGAGGCACTGCGGGCCGCCGGGGCCGCGGAGCGGCACGGCCTGGACGCGCTCGCCGAACGGGCCCGGAACCTCGCGGCCGAGGCGGAACGCAGGCTGGCGGGAGGGCCGGTCGAGAAGCCGCCGACGGAGAGGACGACGACGGCGGAGCCGGTGGTGGAGGACCACGCGGTCGGGAAGCCGGTCACGGGGGAGGCGCCGGTCGGGAGGCCCGTGGCCGGGGAACCGGGGACCCGAGGCGCCGGCTCGGCGGGCGGGGTGCTTCCGCCCTGGGAGCTGCGGGAGGTGCGGCTGCTCACCAACCGGCTGGACCACGTGCGCGCCAGGGGGGACCTCCAGGCGGTCGAGCAGACGCGCGCGGACCTGAGCAGGGCGCTGGAGAAGTACCGCGAGAGCGCTGCCGGCGGTCCGGAGAAGGACAGGGTGAGCGCGGCGGCCCAGCGTGCCCTCGACCGGGTGGGACCCGTGGGCGACGGCTCGGCTTCCGGCCCCGGCACGACCTCGCGACCGCCGGTGGAGCGCCGGGGTACTCCCTCGGCCGGCCGGAACGTGCACGGCTTCCAGGACCTCCTCGTCACGCCCCGGGAGCCGGTGAACCCCGCCCCGAAGGGCGGTGGGGGCTCCTCGGGGCAGCGGATCGCGACGAGGGACACCCTCGACTCGCTCCCGAGCGGGGGCGGTTCCTCCCTCACCGGAGGGAAGGACCCGTCCCGGAGCTCCACCGAGGTCTCCTCGCCGTCGGGCGGGGAGGCGGGCGTCCTCCACCTGCGCGGCGACCGGTACGCGGGCGCCACCCCGTTCGACCCGAGCGCTTCCGCGCAACTCAGGCCCAGTGGCAGCCGGTTCCGCGGCTGGGGAGCGCGGGAGACGGAGGTGCCGGTCACCACGTCCAGGGAGGACTTCTCCCCGGTGGACCCCCTGGGAACACCGGCCGCGCCCGAGATCGTCCACCCGGTGGAATCGCCGGAACAGCCGCCCCTCGCGCCGGGCGTGTCGCCGCAGCCGGTCGTCCAGCACCGGCAGGACCCGGGCGAGGAGCAGGTGTTGGACCAGCCGGGCGGCCGACTCGGCATGCCGCTCGACGAGTCAGGAACGCCGGGGCAGTCCGGACAGGAACCGGTCGCGACGGCGCGCCCGGCCCCGGTGCCCCTCAAGGAGCGGCTCGGGCAGGCCCAGAAGAACCTGCGATCGGCCCAGGAGGCATACGAATCGGCCCTGAAGGCCCACTCCGCCGGCCTCGTCGCCAGGGACCGGACCTACGGCGCGGAACTCACGGCCCGGATGGCGGTCGAGCAGGCCCGGACGTGGGTGAACGCGGTCCAGGGCGACATCGACGACCTCACCTTCTCCCTGGACCAGCTGACCGGGCCGACGGATCGGGGGGCGACACCGGACGGTGAAGCCACTCAGCAGGAACCACCCGGGCAGGAACTTCCCGGGCAGGAACTTCCCGAGCAGGAACATGAGGAACCCTCCGCGCAGGATCAACTCCACGAGGGCCGAGGGGGCGTCGCTCGGGAGCAGCTGAACGCGGTGCGGCAGGAGGTGGACGAGGTGTACGCCGCGTACGAGACCACGGCGCGGGCCGTCGACGCCGCCACTGCCCGGATCGAGGACCTGGAGAAGAATCTCCAGGACCACGACGACCCGTCGACGGCCGACGAACTCGACGTGGCTCGCAGCGCCCACCAGGAGGCATTGGCGGAGCTGGTCGTTCTCGAAGACCACCTCGACCGGCTCGAACCGCGCTGGAGAGCCGCTCAGGAGGAGTTCCTGGAGCAGGCGGGGCGGGCAGCGGTGCACGCGTACCAGGTGGAGGCCGTCGCCCGAAACCTGGAGCACGCGGAGCGGGAGCTGGAGCCGGCCCTCGCAGCTCTGGAGGCGGCCCGCACCCGTCACAGCGAGATGCAGGCGCGGAGCAGCCGAGCGCTGCACGCCTCTGTCGCGGCCAGGGAGGCCATGGAGCGTGCACGGACCGATCTGAGCCGGGCGGGGTGGGAGCTCCGCGCGATCACTCCCCGGCCGAAGAGAACCGTGACCACGACTCCACCCCCGGCGCCCAGTCGGCTCCCCGCGCTGAACGCCGCCGTGCGCGCGGCACGCAAGCAGGCGGCGGCAGCGGGCAGCACCATGGACCTGGTGCGACGAAGCGCCGCCGCACGCGCCCGACTGGAGCTCGCTGAGGCCGCGTTCGCCGCGGAGGAGGACCCGTCCGAGAACGCCCGGCGCCTCCGTGCGCTGGCCGCCTACCAGGAGAGGTACGCGGTCGCGGACGCCGCCGGCATCGACCCCGACCAGGCCCGGAGCGACTTCGACGAGGCAGGGGCAGCGCTCAAAGCCGCCGAGGAGGCGCTGCGGGAGGAGACGGCGCGGGAGAGGGCGGCGATCGGGAGGGCCGCGCGGGACAAGGCGGCGCAGGAGGAGGTGGCGCGGAAGGATGCCGAAGACGAGGCGGTCGAGGCCGGAGGGGGGAAGGCCGAAGGCGAGGATCTCGAAGGCGAGGATCTCGAAGGCGACGTGGAGCCGAGTCCGTTCACATGGTCCCTCGGCCGCCTCCTCGGGAGGACGTCCCAGCCGGAGGACATCGAGCTCACCACGTTCCCTGCCACGGCAGCCCCGTTTCCTCCGCTGGAGGAGCCGGATCCGACGGTGACCACCACCGCCCCGGTGGTGATCCCGCAATCGACGGTGACGACTACCGATCAGGTGGAGCCCACGGCCCCGGTGGAGCCCATGGCCCCGACGGAGGGCACGACCTCCGTGGAGGGCACGACCTCCGTGGAGGCCACGACCTCCACGGAGACCGTGTCACCGGTCGCGGTCCCGGTCGTCGTGGAGACGCTCGACCCCACCCCCGTACCGACGCCCCCACCCCCGGTACCCCCCGCCCCCGCGCTCCCGCCGCTGCCCGACCACATCGTCCGGGGCTTCCTCGGAGCCTCGGACGTGGTGACCTCGGTCGGAGAGGGGGCGCAGGAGTTCGCCCGTCGGCTGGAGGAGGAGC
Source organism: Streptomyces sp. NPDC060198 (assembly GCF_042728415.1). NCBI lineage: Bacteria > Bacillati > Actinomycetota > Actinomycetes > Kitasatosporales > Streptomycetaceae > Streptomyces > Streptomyces sp. NPDC060198. Next base: position 26,567 of record NZ_JBHWZJ010000001.1, read on the forward strand.
TCGCCCCGTTCCTGGGCGCCGAGGACGCCGCGCTCGTACGGAGCCAGGTCGCGCGGTACATGCGCACCGGGCACCTCGGAGCGTGGCTCCACGGCCTCGGCAAGGGCGAGAAGCGCTACCTGCACGTCGACGTCCCCGGGTGGAAGGGCTCGATCCAGGTGGACGGCGGACTGGAGAACGCGCTGGCGACGGAGCTGCTCGCCAAGATGGAGTTCGAGCCCGGTGGCGATTCCGGAGCCGGTACGGCCCTGGCGCACGACAGCAGCGGGGGGTGGAATGTCGCGCTCACCGGCCGGGGGACCTTCCCCTTCTCCCGGGCCGACATCGCCGCGACGTACGCACGTGACAACGGCACGGGCAAGGCGTACCAGGACATGGCGCAGATGATCGCCCGGGGCAAGACGGTGTCCAGCGCCCTGGGCGTCGCCGCGGACGCGTGGTTCCGGCTGGACCTGTCGATGCTGCTCGGGAAGGACGGGAGGGCTCCCGCCGCGCCGGCCGGAGGGGAGTGGCCGAGCATCACTCTCCCGGCCACGCTGTACACACCCGTGCACGGGAGCGGGCAGCCCGCCAGGTCGGTGCCCCGGCACCTGCGGGACATGCGGGCGCTGGGCCCCTTCGACCTGCTGGTGGACACGTACCCCGTGGACGTCACGGGCGCCCGCGGCCGAGGGGGGCTGGGCGCGGTCTTCCGGCAGGCCCTGCCCCACGGGGAGGGCAGCTCCGTCTTCGACGCCGCAGTGGAGGCGTTCGGCAGCGAGCAGGCTGCCGAGAAGGCGCTGAAGGCCCTGGGACAGGTGCTGTCGCTCTCCGAGCTGCATCAGAAGCTGCGCACCCTGATGTGGGACGGCCCGTTCACCATCGATCTGCCGGACGGCCTCGGCAGTGTCGAGCTGGACGCGGAACTGGGGGGAGCGAAGTTCGCGTACACCACCGCGAACGGCACCGAGTTCAACGTCGGCGGGAACATCTCCCACTCCGTCCTGACCAGCGCCTCGCACTCCCGGTCCCTCAACCTCACCGGGTCGGTGCAGGGCAGCCCGCTGGGCGACCCCGACACGTGGGTCATACCCGGTATGGCGGAGCCGTCCGGGCTGAAGGTGGCCTTCGGCGGCGGACGCACCACCGGCAAGGAGGCCAACACCCTCCACGAGGAGTTCTCCGTCGCGGGGGCCACCGTCAAGGCGAAGGTGGGCAGTTCGGTCTTCGACGCCGACGTGGTCCTGACCGTGCGTTTCCGGAAGCCCGGGGCCTCGCAGGCGTCGGTGGGCCGGGCGCGGGTGGGCGCCACCGTCATCGTGCGCACCTCCGACACCGAGCCGGCTGCGGACGGATCGGACGTGTGGGTCTCCTCCTGGATCGCGGAGGGTACGCGGCCGACCGTGGGCCGGACCTTCGTGCTGCCCGATCACGCGGTCGGAGCCACCGCGTACCGGCCGAAGCTCGCCCTCTCGGACGACGCGGTGGTCCTCGGGCTGCTGTCCGTCGGTGCCATCACCCTCTCCCCGCAGACCCCGACGCCCGAGCCCACCCCGTCGACGCCCACCGCGCCTTCGCCCACCGCGCCTTCGTCATCGGCCACTCCGAACGGGTCGGCGACGTCGAAAACCCTGCACGAACGCCTGCACGAGCTGGGCAGCGTGACGGAGAAGAACTGGAATCGGCACGGGGCGGCGGTTCAGGGCGCCTTCGGGGCCGAGCGGCTGGCGGAGTACCTCTCGCTCATGCTCCGCACCACGCTGCAAGGTCCTTCCTTCGACAGCAGTACGACTCACGGCAAGATGCGTATCGGCGCCGGAGCCCAGGTCCAGAGCCTGACGTTCGTCAACCTCATCGACCGGTCCGAGCTCAACGTGCAGAGCGAGATCGGCTCCTCGAACGCGCAGCGCAGCGGCTTCTCCACTCTCTGGCAGGGCCAGGGGGCGGGGGGTGCGTCCTTCGGGTTCTGGGGCAGCACGACCTTCCAACCGACCGAGGGAAGGGGCAAGGGCACCCTCGACCGCACCTTCTACCGGGCGGCCCGGTCGGCCAAGCAGGTCAGCAACACCAAGTTCGCCGAGGAGATGGCGCTCTACGCGGGCCACGTGGTGTTCCGGTTCGGCGTGGTCGGCGGTCCTGGCCGTGTGACGGACGGAACGGCGGAGAACCAGGACGGCGACGTCGTCGTGCCGTTCTTCGTGGCCATCCCCACGCGACTCACCGAGAGGTACACGGTCCAGGTGGCCGGACCGCAGACCTTCACCATGGCGCAGGCGCCGAACACCGCGCCGGTCCCGGTCGCCGCGAACCCGCAGCCGACGGGGCCTGAAACGGTGCCCGAAGAGCTGCCGGTCGTTCCGGTGGAGGAGGCGGCCCCTGCCCCGCAGATCCCGGGGGAGATGAGCGTCCTGCCCGCGGACACGCAGATTCTCTCGCTGGGAGGCGAGGTACAGAACATCCTGACGACGGTGACACGGCTGCTGAGGGACAGCTTGTCCCCGGAGCAACTGGCCGAGGAAGAGGCGGTATACGAGACCCTGCTCGGCCCCGTCGTCCTGCGGACGCGGATGGCCGCCTTCTCCGCCGCCTCGGAGCGCAACCTGCGCGAGAACCGGCAGGACCCCGTGTACGTCGTCCAGGGCCGCTACTCACGGATCTCGATCACGAGTGTCGGCGTGGGCGTGGGCGACCACGGTCTCGTCTTCGAGAAGACCATCGAAGCCTTCGAGGTGGAGCGAGGTGCGGACGAGTCCGACGCCGTCGGCGAGGCCACCCACCACACGAAGAGCACCACGGACACCCACGACCTCGTGGTGACCGCGCCCTACGTCGCCGCCCAGATCACCGGCACCGTGAAAACGGACACCACCAGCAGCAGCGTCATGGACGCCGGCACCACGATCGGGGCCAAGAGCAAGTCCACAGAGCCGCATGGGGTGTTCACCGGCCGCCTGGAGGTCAAGGGACGCATCGAGATCCTGACGGGGCGCTTCTGGCGGACCAAGCACGCGGCCAAGCCCTTCGACGTGTCCGTCCCGGTGCGGCTGGCCCTCCCCACCGCCCATCTCACGCAACCGGGACAGCCGAACACGGGCCGGGGCACCCGGCGCCCGTCCCCGTACACGCTGTCCAGCCGCCGGTTGCAGGGGTACGACATCACCGGCCAGGTGTGGATACAGCATCCGGAAGACGGCGTGTCCGAGCTGATGACCCCTCTGGAGGCGCATGGCGCGGCGCTCTTCGGCAAGGCGGGCTGGGGCAGGATCAGCCCGCGGCTGGCCCAGGCGCTCCAGGCCACCAGCATGTCGGCCTACGCCCGCGGGGCATTCGACGGCCAGCCGATCATCGTCGATTTCCCCGGCGGCCATGCCGAGGTGACCCTGATGCTGCGCCGTGGGAAGGAGCCGGTGCACGACCGCCAGATCGACGTCGTCGAATTCAACCGCAGCGAGTCCACCGCGGCCAACGAGGACAGTGTGGACGGCGACAGCGCGCGGTCCACAGCCGTATCGAAGGGGAAGCGCTTCGGTGTCACCGCCAAGGGCAAGGTGGTTCCGGGCGTCTCGGCGCTGGGGACGGCCACCTACCAGCGGACGAAGAACGAGGAGAACTCCGAGTCCCGACTGACGAACGTCAGCACCGGATCCGGCACCAAGAGCAAGACGGTGGGCTCCGTCTTCCACGACGACGTCGACCTGCTCATCACGGTGCACCGGGACGCAGGCGGGAGCCAGGCGTCCCTCGCGGCGCTGAAGCTGGACATGGCGGACCGCTGGCGTTCCCGGCATCTGCGGAAGAAGCTCAGAGGGTTCACGGGGGCGGCGACGGCGGCCCACCTCGCGAGACGGCCGGAGGTCGAGCGGGACGCAGAGGGACCGGGAAACGCCGGTACGGAGGAGCCGACCACGCCCGAAAGGTCAACCACGACCAGACTGGCCGACCGTGAGAAGTGGGCCATCCAGGCGGCCGGCCGGTTCAAGGCCGTTCTGCAGGCCAAGATGACCCACACGTCTCCCAGCCGCACGACCCGACTCGTCGGCCCGACGCCGAGCGCCGGGACCGGGCAGACGGCCGAGCCGACGCCGTCGCCCGAGCGGATCGATGCCGCGGACCTGAGGAACACCCAGGTCCAAGTGGTCTCCCTGCAGTCCTTGGAGAGCGTCCGCCAGCTCGTCACCAACCGGGGCGAGGCACTCTTCGCCCGATGGAACTCCCGTCACGGTGCCTCCGGTCAGACGCACGGGAGTTACGTCCTGGACAGGATCGGCCGGAACACGCTGATGGCCTGGCTGGGCGACCGGCTGGCCAATCCGGCGGACGGCTCGGGGACCGGCAAGCGCGCACTCGTCGTCACCGTGGGAGGCAGGAAGCCCTCGGACGGGATCACCGTCAGGGTGGAAGCCCTGTTTCCCGACCAGTTGACGTACTCGGGCTTCGACCGGGAGGCGGAGCTGGCCACTTCGTCGACGACGGGCAACCGCACCGACCTCTCGCAGAGCACCTCCCTGGCGCACGCGGGGACCGGGGAGGTCGGCGGCGAGGCCGCGGTCGGAGAGTGGGGCGGCCGGGGTACGGGCCGGGCCGGTTTCTCGTCCCGCAACCGATTCGGCGACCGCAGCCGGACCTCCGGCCGTTCGGGTCAGAACAGCAAGACGCCGGTACCCCACGCGCTCTACCAGGGCCACGTCGTCCTTCGGTTCACCTTCCTGCGGGGAGGCGAGGAGCTGGAGAGGAGCATCCAAGGTGCGATTCCCATCGAAGTGGCCCTGCCACGCGTGGAGGTCCGTGAACCCGTAGTGCCGCTCCCGCTCCCTGCCGTCGCGGAGGAGGAGGGAGAGCAGCAGGACCAGGAGGACCAGCAGGTCCCGGAGGAGGAGGGAGAGCAGCAGGACCAGGAGGACCAGCAGGTCCCGGAGGAGGAGGGAGAGCAGCAGGACCAGGAGGACCAGCAGGCCCCGGAGGTCGTGGAGCAGCCGCAGGACACGCAGATCCCGGAGGAGCCGCAGGTCACGCGGGCCCCGGAGGAGCCGCAGGTCACGCAGGCCCCTGAAGAGCCGCAGATCACGCGGGCCCCGGAGGTCACGGAGGACCAGCGGGTCACGCAGGACGAGGAACTCCCGGCGACCGGGTACACGTCGTGGCTCGAGGTCACTCCCAGGTCCGTTGCCGACGCCGGTTCCGTCGACGGTTCACTCCCGGAGTCCGATGAGGCCGATGAAGCCGATGAAGCCGACGAGACCGACACGGCGTACCTGACCGACGAGACCGACGACGTGATCCCGCACGACGACCCCGACACCCTCATGGAGGAACCCGAATCGCCCGAGGGGCCGTACCGCGAGGAGGAGTTGGTGCCGCTGGGGGCGGTGGAGATCGCCCCGCGAACTCGCCGGCTGCCGAGAATCCGCAGCCCGCACCACACCCTCGGGGGCCTGCCCTCCCGCGCCTACTCGGCGGCACGCTTCCGTACCGCGGACGGCCGGGCCCTCACCCGGATCACCCTCGCGATCTTCTTGGACCCGCAGCCCGGGGTGGAGCCCGCACAGGTGGAGGCGGCACGCCGGATGGCCGTCGAGGGGATGGACCGCTACTACAACCACCCCCAGCACCGGCTGCCCTTCGGCGATCTCCTGGAAGTCGCCCTGGAGTTCACCGAGTCGCAGGCCGAGGCGCACCACACCGTCAGGGTGCACACCGTCCCGGAAGGCACGTCCGCCCGTTCGGACAACCGGAACTGGTACCTGCACCCCCCGGACTCCACGGACCCGCGGGCGATCGCCGAGACGGAGATGACTCCGATGGTCCTCGCCCACGAGACCAGCCACCTCCTGGGCTTCTGGGACCAGTACCGCGAGGCCCGCGACCGCGAGCCCGCGCGCCCCGTCTACCAGGACGGTTCGCTGATGTCCTCCTACTACCTGGACCGCTCGCGGCGCACGACCGTGGACCAGGACCATCTCCCGGACGTGAGCACGATCGACCCGAACCTGCGTCTGGCGCCACGCGATCTGCGGCTGCTGGCCCTCGCGGTCGAGGAGGCGTGGCAGTCGGCCCACCTGGAGGGACGCGTCGATCGGCCCCTGCCGAGAGTCCGGCCGCGGGGTCCGCTCCGCGGCGACCGGCTGATCCCCCTCGACTTGCGCGAGCGCGTCCTGCGCGGGGACCGGGGTACGGGCACGGCGGGTCTGCTGGCACCCGTCGGCCCGGCGGGCCGGTACACGGCCGTACCGGTCGGGGAGGTGAACCCGAACGGCACTTACCTCGCCCATCTGCGGCTCGACCCCGCGCTCCGGGGCCGGGACGAACCGCCGCGCATGATGTTCCCCGCGCACCTGAGCGCCGACGACATCGTCCACGCCGTCGAGCAGGTGTACCTGGAGCAGCGCGCCCTCGGCGGGCTCGTGCCCGTACGGGAGTCCATGGCCGACGGGGCGAGCGGGTTCACCGGCGTGTACCAGGGCATCCGGATCCGGGGCACGGTCGACGCGAGCGGCACCCTCACCGACTTCGCCCCGCACCCCGACCAGACCCTGGACGGGCCACCGCGGAACGCGGCCGAGGCCGCCGCCCGTCTCCGCGCCCTCCGGGCCCCGCACCAGGAACACGAACAGGACGGCGAGGAGCAGCCGGAGCGCACCGGGGCACCGTCGATGCTGCTGCCGCCGGGCCACCTGGTTCCGCCCGGCCCCCAGGCCCCACCGCCCTTCGCCGCCGTCCCCCTCGTCATCGGGGAACGTGCCCGGCGGCACATGACGCGCGGGGATCTCCGCCTGCGCACCGGTTTCCACTACACCCACCCCGACCCGCTGCGGTGGCCCGCGCTCCAGGACCGGCGCGGCATCCACGTCGACGCCCCGGTACGGGTCCTGCCCAACGGCGTCCGTATCGCCACGGTCTCCTACCGGGAGCCGGGTTCCACGGACTTCCGGCCCCCGTCCTCGGCCAGTCGGCAGGTCCTGGGACTCGACGAACGGCTCAGGTCCTCGCACGCGCTCTTCCCCGCCGACTGGACGGTCTCCACCCTCTGGGAGGCCATTCAGTCGGCGCATGCGAGCGCCCTCGCCCGAGGCCGCTTCACTGTGCTGCCGGAGGGCGGTTACCTCTGGGAGGGGAGCTCCCACGGCGTGCGCGTCCACGGCCAGGTGGTCGACGGGACCCTGATGTGGGCTCGTCCGACACGGCTGCAGCCCCGGTCCGCCTGGGACCCGGCGGCCGTCCTCGCACAGACGGTCCCCGTTGCCGTCCCGCTGCCCGACGGATCGGGCGCCCCGGTCGGCTTCGAGGCCGCTCAGGTGCTGTTCGGCGGCGGCGACCACGGCCTCCGGATCACCCGGGTGATCCGGTACCCGGACACGTACACCCCCCAGGCGCTGGAGGCGCTGACCTCGTGGGTCCGGCAGATCCAGCGGAGGCTGGACACCACCGTCAACGCGCCGGGCGACGCGGCGATCGACGGGGTGGCGCCGCTCGTCCGGTTCGAGCTGGAGCTCCGGCGGGCCGATCCCGGCGCGCCGCACGACATCAGGCAGCTGTGGGGTACGAACGTGCCGCCCGGCGTCATCCTCGCGGACCTCTTCGGCCGTGACATCCGCACCGCCGAGTCCCGTCGCCGACTCGCCGAAGCGCTGATGCCGCCGGCGGACTGGAATCCGACGAGGTGGCATCCGACCGAGCCGCAGGGGCGCGGCGAGACGATCCTGGAGCTGGCCTTCACCCAGCACCGCCACGCGGTGGCGAGCCTGACCGACGAACCGGACCTAGCCGAGCTGCTGGCGGCGAACAGCGCGCGGGAGTTCGCACCGGGCACCACCGAAGAGACCACCGAACGGCAGCTCGTCGAGTCGATCGATGCCCTGCCCGGCGCCGAACTCCCCTCCGCCGATGCGTTGGTGGGGGAGTTGCCGGAGGGCTGGTCCGTCGACCGTGCCCGGCTGGCCGCCTTCCGGGCCACCCGGCACCCCCTGTCCGGGGCGGAAGTGACGGGCGTTCCGGGGCAGGTCGTGATCACGACCCGGCCGGTGCCGGGGTTCCTGCTGCTGGTCACGCTGGACCTGGTCGGGCGCCGGGTGACGGCCTATCGGGTGGCGCCGGACCCGAGGATGCCTCCGCCCGAGGTCACGCGGGTGATCGGGCACATTCGTGACGTCGCCGCCGAGCTGGGTGTCGACGCCGGACAACTGCACCTCGTGGCACGGATTCTGCTGGGGCTCGGGGACGGCGAAGTGCACCGGCTGAGTTCCATCGCGCCGCTGCTGCGCGAACCCGTCCGGCCGATGGACCGGCTGTTCGCGCTGGTCCGGCTCGGCGAGCGGCTCGGTGTGAGACGTGATCGCCTGGGACCTCTGATCGTCCGGCTGTCCGGTCTCGGGGTGTCGGTCGAGCACTGGTGGGCGCTCGACTCCTTCCTCCAGGACCGCGGCGGGCTCTCCGCCCTCGGCACGGTCACCGACGAAGAGGCCGCGGAACTCGTCCGGGCGTTCCTCGCCGAGCCCCCGCCCGGGTACGACGCCGAGCTGTCGCGGGCGGCCCGGAGGAGCGGTCTGCACCCCGAGTTCGTCCGGCGCGTGGTCGCCGCGAGCCGGGGGCGGCTGGACCTCGCCGATCTGGAGGCGCACGGCGACTCCCTGCGGGCCCACCGCGGTACGCCCGAGGCGGCGGCCCGAGAACTGCCACAGGCGACCCTGCGACGACCGCGTGACGCGAGCCCGGAGAACGAGGAGAAGCCGGCGGCCTCCCGCCGCAGGACGGAGTCCGCCCCGCAGGAGGACACGGAGGCCGACGTCGACGACCCCATGCAGGAGACCCCGCGCCTGATCACCACCGGAGCGACTGCCGAGCTGCTCTCCGGCGACGGGGAGGAGCCGGGTCACACCCCGCTGCTGCTCCCCGGAGTCGTCACCCCGCCCCTGCGGATGTTCTCCGGGCGCCTGGTGGGCCCCGGGGTCCCCTTCGGCAACCACCCCTCGGACGTGCTGGCCCTCCTGGACGTCCTGGACACCCTGCGGCGCCCGGGCGTCGACGTACACCTCGGCGTCGAGGACGCGGCCGCCGTACACGAACGGGCCGTCGACTTCCTCGCCGCACTGGAGCGGCGCCCGAAGCCGTTGCGGGCGTCGCTGCCCGAGGGCGGGCCGATGCCCGACGCGGATCTCGCCCCGCTTTTCGCCGCCGTGGAGACGCTGCTGAGGTCGCCCCTGCCTCCGGCCGGAGTCCTCGGTTCGTCGGCGCCCGCTTCCACCCTGCCGCCGGCGGAAGCATGGCGCGCCATCCTGTCCGGCAGGACCGATCCGGACGCGGTACGCACCGCGCGGCGCGGGAACGCCGTCCTCGCCGTCATGGACGAGTGGCGCGGTCGCACCATGTCCTGGCTGCCGTCGTACCCGCGCTCCGGTACGGACTTCGAGCTCTGGGCCTCGGCCGATCCGGACCTGGCCCCCGACAGCCCGGAGCCGCTTCCCACCACCACGCTCAACTGCGCGGAATCGGTCCTGCTCGCCGCCCGCACGGCGAACCTGCTGGACAGGGAAGCCCTGCGGGCCGTCTATTCCGACCTGGCGGGCCTGACGGTCTGGCAGACGAGAACCATGGTGCCCTTCCTGCTGCCGCACGGGCAGGGCCTCTACCGGCCCGGCGAACCCGCCTCCGCCCTGCCGAACGCGGGGGACGTGGTGGTGTTCGGCCGCACGGGCGACCACGTGGCCCTGGCCACCGGCCGTCTCGACGGGCGCGGTCGGCCGACCGTGCTCTCCTTCGGGCTCGTCTCCGACTGGATGACCGAGCATCTGGAGGGTGACGAGGAGGAACTGCAGGACACGGTGGTGGAGATAGCCGTCGACGACCTGCTGAGCCCGTACGAGGAGCCGTTCGTGAAGTTCGGGCCCGGCCCCTGGACCACCGTCGCGGCCACCGTGGGGACAGCTCCCACGAACACGAACACGAACACGGACACGGGCACGGACACGGTCGACGGAGCGGCTGTGCCGCTCCGTCCCGAACCGATCGCCTTCGTGGACGGGGTGGACCGGATCACCGGCCGACTGCAGGCGGTGCTGTGGACGCCCGCCGGAACGGACACCGTGGCAGCCCCGGGCGAACGCGACGGAAGTGCCCTGGCCCACCTGCGGTACCGGCTCGGTACGCCACGCCCCTCGGCGCCCGGGCAGCCCGCACTCGCGCCGCCGCGACGCGTCCACGTCACCGGACTGCTTCTCGGCGACGACCAGCGGGCCGTGGAGCTGACGCACGCGCTGCTCGCCAAACTGGTCCTGGTCGCCGGGGCGTCGGACGTCACCGAGGTCGTCCTGGACGTCGCCGACGGGGTCCTCCCCGAGGGGCTGCTGCCCGCACTGGGCTTCGCCCCGGACGGGAGCCCGACCGAGCCGGGGCGGTGGGCGGCGGACGTGGCCGGACTGAGGGAAGCCCTCGCCCGGCAGCGGTCCGCACCCGATCTCAAGGTCGAGAACTGCGAGTCGGTCTGAACCGGCGGGGGTTGCCACGGCCGTCGGCACCCCGAACCCCGGGTCGGGCCCCGCCCCGGCATGCCGTGACCAGGCGTACCTGACCCCTGTCCCCTGACCCTGACCCCTGTCCCCTGGTCCCGCCCCGTCCCCGAACTGGGACCTGGGCGGGGGCCGGTCACGCGGGCACGATGGGGCGGGGCGGGGCCTGCCGTCCCGCCCGTGTCCGACAGGAGCAGAAGCCTCATGCCCGACCCCGTACGCCGTGAGCCCGTCCCGCTCGCCGCACTCACGGAGCGGGTCCGCCGGCTCCAGAGCGGCCTGGCCGCCCAGCAGCAGGAGCTGGGCCGTGCCACCGCCACCGGACACGGCGGCGGTGGTCTGGTCTCCGCGACGGTGAGCGGCGAGGGCCGGCTGACGGACCTGCGCATCGACCCGTCGGTCATCGACCCGGGCGACCCCGAGGGGCTGGCGGCGCTGGTCGTGCAGGCCGTGCAGTCGGCGCTGGACGCGATGGTCGAGCACCGCCTGGCCGCCGCCGGAGACCTGGTGCAGGGCCTCGGCGAACTGACGGCCGGACTGCGCGGCCGGACCGAGGAGCTGCGCGCCCAGCCCCGGCGGATGCCCGACCCCCCGGACATCCCGCTGTTCGCACCCCCCGGCGCGCCCGGCCCCGCGCGGGGCTGAGCCCGGTCCACGCACCCACGGTCCGCGAGGCGCCGGACCGTACGCCGTGCCGCGTCCCGCGCCGGTGGGCCGCGAGCCGTCAGCCGGCCCGTGCCCCACCGCACCCCGACCGCACCGAGCCCGCCTTCCCGGTTCCGGAGAACACCTGAATGTCGCGGATCGTCTTCCACCGCCCCGCCCGGGTCGTCCCGCCCGACCTGCCCACCGATCCCGTCGTGGTGGCCGCGCCCCCGCAGCCGGCCGGCCGGGACTCCGGCGCCAACTGGCTGATGCTGCTGATGCCCCTGCTGTCCAGCATCAGCATGGCCGCGTACATGATCGTGGCGGGTCGGCGCATGCTGGTCCTGCTCGGGATCTCCTTCGTGCTGCTCTCCATCGGGCTCACCGTGGGCGTACGGATGCAGATGCGTTCCGCGCAGCGCAAGCAGCGGGTACGGGCCCGTGACCGCTACCTCGACCACCTGACGGAGGTCCGCAAGGCCGCCTGGCAGGTCGCCTCCGACCAGCGGCTGATCGCCGCGTGGCGGCACCCCTCGCCGTACCGGCTACGGGCGGTCGCCGTGGGGCGCCGCCGGGTCTGGGAACGCCGCCCGGCCGACGCCGACTTCCTCGTCGTACGGATCGGCACCGGCCGGGGCCGGCTCGCCACCCCGGTCCGACTGGCCACCCGCAACGACCCCACCCTCGAGTACGACGGCCGGGCCAAGGCCGTCGCCGACCGCCTGGTGGAGACCACCGCCGAGGTCACCGGCCAGCCGCTCACCGTGGATCTCTCACGCGGCGGGGTGGTGAGCGTCCTCGGGCCTGCCGTCCGGGCGCGCGCCGTGGTGCGCGCCCTGCTGACCCAGGTGGCCGTGCTGCACGCGCCCGACGACGTACGGATCGCCGTCGTCACCGCCGGCGCGACGGAAGACGACGGCGCCACGGACCACGACGGCGGGGACCACCTGCCCGGTCGCGGCCCGCTCCCCTCCTGGGACTGGGCGAAGTGGCTGCCGCACACCCACGAGCCGGAGGAGAGCGGCGAGGCGGGCGTGGTCCCGCTGGTCGCCGAGGATTTCGCCGGAATCGCCGACCGGCTGACCGACTGGCTCGCCTCCGCCCGCGAACAGTCGGGGCAACGCCCGTTCGCGCTCGGCGGCGCCCGCTCCGTCGACGCCCGGCAGCGGCTGCTGGTCGTCCTGGACGGCTACGACCCGCGCAGCGCCTGGGCCCGTACCCCCGAGGCGACGGCCCTCCTCGCGGAGGCCGGACCGGCCGGCGGGCTCACCGTGGTCTGCGTGGTCGAACGGGAGAACGATGAACCCCACCGGGCCGACATCCGGGTACGGGTGGCCGACGACGGCGCCCTGACCGTGGAGACCCGGAACCCGGCCGGCCCCCGGGGCGGCTCCGCGCACGTGCCCGACCACGTCGCCGGCGCCCTCGCCGACCGGCCGGGACCGGTGCTCTGCGAGGCCGTCGCCCGTGCCTTGGCGCCGCTCACCCTCTCCGACGAGGCCGACGAGATCCTGGCCCGCACGGTGTCGCTGCCCGACCTGCTCGGCGTCGGGGACCTGGACACCTTCGACCCGGAGGAGCTCTGGGCGGCGACCGGGCCCGACTCCGAGCGGCTCCTGCGGTTCCCCATCGGGTTCGACGCCCTGGGCGAGCCCCTCACCATGGACCTCAAGGAAGCGGCCCACGGCGGCATGGGGCCGCACGGCCTGGTCGTCGGCGCCACCGGCTCCGGCAAGAGCGAACTGCTGCGCACCCTGGTGAGCGGCCTCACCGCCACCCACTCACCGGACCTGCTGAGCTTCGTCCTGGTGGACTTCAAGGGCGGCGCGACCTTCGCCGGAGTCACCGAACTGCCGCACGTGGCAGGGCTGATCACCAACTTGGTGGACGATCTCGCTCTGGTCGACCGGGTCCGTGACGCCCTTCAGGGAGAAATCCAGCGCCGCCAGGCCCTGTTGCGCGACGCGGGGAACCTGGACTCGGTGCGTGAGTACCAGATCCGCCGGGAGACGGGACGGACCGGCCCCGACGGCAGTCCGCTGCCGCCACTGCCGTATCTGCTGCTCATCGTGGACGAGTTCAGTGAACTGCTCACCCAACGGCCCGACTTCATCGACCTCTTCGTGCAGATCGGACGGGTGGGACGAAGCCTGGGCGTCCACCTCCTGCTGGCGAGCCAGCGCATGGAGGAAGGCCGGCTGAAGGGGCTGGAGTCCAACCTCTCCTACCGGGTCTGCCTGCGGACCATGTCGGCCGCCGACTCCCGCTCGGTGATCGGCACCCCCGACGCCTACAAGCTCCCGCCGCTCCCCGGCTCGGCCTATCTGAAGGTCTCCGACTCCGTCTACGAACGCTTCCGCGTCGCCCACGTCTCCGGCGCCCACGACGGGGCCCAGGAGCCGGCGGAAGGGCCGGAGCCGCTCGCGGTGGCTCCCGCCCCCTTCGGCCTGCGCACCCCGCCCGAGGAGGAGGCCGGGCAGCGGCCCGCGCCGGAGCCCGCACCTCGCCGCGCACCCGCCGGCCCGACCGAGATGCAGGTCCTGGTGGACCACCTGACCGGCGCCGGGCAGCCGGTGCACCAGGTGTGGCTGCCCCCGCTGCCCGCCGCCCTGCCGCTGGACGCCCTGACCGGGCCGGCCTCGGAGGAGCCGCCCACCCCGGACGGGGCCGAGGGCGCGGCGGACTCCCGCGGCCTGCGCGCCGCGTTCTGGCCCGACCACGGCACCCTGCGCGTGCCGATCGGGGTTGCCGATCTGCCGTCCCGGCAGCAACAGGTCCCGGTGATACCGGACTTCGGCCACGAGTACGGCCATCTCGCCCTGGTCGGCGCCCCGCGCACCGGCAAGAGCACCTTCCTGCGCACCCTGATGCTCGCCACGATGATCACCCACACCCCCGAGCAGGCGCAGTTCCTCTGCCTCGACTTCGGCGGTGGCGGCCTTCTGCCGTACGAGGGCGCACCGCACGTCAGCGGTGTCGCCGGACGCCAGGACCCGGAGCGGGCGCGGCGCGCCCTCGCGGAGACGGTCCAGCTCATCGACGAACGCGAGCGCCTCTTCGCGGAGTTCTCCGTCGACTCGGCCGACACCTTCCGGCGGCGACGCGAGGACGGCACCCTCCCGGCGGACGTCCGGGCCGCCGACGTCTTCCTGGTCATCGACAACTGGGCCGGATCGCGCGGGGAATTGCAGAGCGGCCAGGACACCTCCGTGGACGCGGCGGTGCTCGACGTCGCCACCCGCGGCCTCGGCGTCGGCGTCCACCTGGTACTCACCGCCAACCGCTGGCAGGAAGTACGCACCGCGCTCCGCGACACCATCGGCGCCCGCCTCGAACTCCGCCTGGGCGACCCCGGGGAGTCGGAGATCGACCGCCGCGCGGCCCGCAGGTTCGCGGCGGTCGCCGTCCCCGGACGCGGACTCGCGCCGGGCGGAGCCCAGTTCCAGGTGGCGCTGCCCCGGCTGGACGGCCGGGACTCCCTGGACGACCTCGCCGAGGCGCAGCAGTCGGCGCTGGACCGTGTCGCCGCCGCATGGCGGGGCCGACCCGCGCCCCCGATCCGTACCCTCCCCGCACGGCTCACCCGGTCCGAACTCGCCGACGTGTTCGCCGTGTCCGGCGCCCACAAGGAGCAGCCCGGGGTCCCCGTCGGCCTCGCCGAGAGCGATCTGCGCCCGGTCGTGCTCGACCTCCCGGCGACCGAGCCGCACCTGCTGGTGTACGGGGACTCGGGCGCGGGCAAGTCCGTCTTCCTGCGCACCTGGCTGACCGCCATGTGCGAGCGTCACACCGCCTGGGAGTCCAGGTTCGTCCTGATCGACTACCGGCGCTCCCTGCTGGACGCCGTCCCCGACGACCATCTCGGGGCCTACGCGGGCGACGCGGCGGCGGCCCGCGCCTACGCCGAACAGGTCGCCGCGAAACTGGCCGAACGGCTGCCGCCCGCCCGGGTCACCGCCGCCGAACTGCGCGCCCGCAGCTGGTGGGAGGGGCCGGAGTTCTACGTCGTCGTCGACGACTACGACCTGCTCGGCACCGGCCGCGACTCCCCGCTCGCCCCCCTGGTCCCGTACCTGGCGCAGGCCAGGGAGGTCGGCCTGCACGTGGTCGCGGCCCGCCGGGTCTCCGGTCACAACCGGACCTCGATCACCGACCCCCTCTTCAGCCGCCTGCCGGAACTGGGCGCCGCAGCCCTCATCCTCTCGGGCAACCCCCGCGAAGGCGCCCTCGTCGACGGCGAACGCGCCCAGCGCCGGGCGCCCGGCCGGGGCGTGCTGCTACGCCGCAGGGAAGGCCGCACGACGGTGCAGATCGCCCTGGGCGAGGAGGACGCGGGGGACACGGAGGACACGGGGGCGGCGAGTAGCACGAGGTGACGGCGGTGCTGCCCCCCGTGCTCCGGGCCTGCTCCCGCCGTCCGCCAGCATCCGCCCCGGTCTCCGTGACTGCCCTGAGCGGGGTGCGGGGTGGCTGAAACCTATGCGATCGTCGTGTGAGGCCCATCACGCCGGGGTCGCGTCGCGGGCCGTGTCCGAACCGGTGGGACGGGTTCCTCATGCGCCGGTGGATCGGGCGCTCCCGGGGATTCGACGACGGCCGGGGCACCCGGGGATCCGCCCGTGCGGTCACGGTCGGTGAGGGACGGAAAGGCGGAGGCGGGGCGCGAAGTCCGGCAAAGAGGCCATGCCTCGCTCCCGGCCTCGCGCAGGCATGGGCGAATACCGGTCTCCACCTTGACGGAGGAGCGGATCGATCATTGACTCCGTCCTCGTTCGGCGCAACGGAGTGCCGGGCGGTGCGCGTGCGCAGGGGTGCGACGTGCGGGGGCGTCCGTTCGTCGGGGACCGCTCCGGCAGGGGGGCGACCGGCGTGAGAACTTCCACGACGCGGCGACAGGTGGGGACGACGGGGGTGCACATGGTGTCAGGAGCGGCCGTACGGGCGGGGACGGCGCGGGCGGCGGTGTTCGCCATCGGTGCGGTGGTTCTGCTGACGTCCTGCATGGAGCCGCCGAACCCGCCCGTCAACGGATACCGGATGGAGGACGGTGAACTGGTCGTCCTCATGCCCCTCTGCCCCGGTGCTTCGGTCCAAGCGGCCGAGGTGGTCGTGAGAGTGAAAGGCGAAGGCCGCGGGGACGGCTTCGAGACGCTGTGGGCAGCCACCGGGCCCAGGACGAAGGAGGCGCGAGCGGGCGCCTTCACGGTGGGCAGCGCGCGGAGTTTCGCCACGGAGACGAAGCCGGTGGCCCGAGCGCTTCCGAACGCGTACTACGTTTCCGTCCGGTATGCCGCCGACGACCGCGGAACCGTGGAGCACGACGACGGGGAGGTGGACGTCTCACGGCTGCGCTCCGCGACCCTCGGCCCGGACGAGTACATGACGGAGCGGGGCAAGGTGATGACCCGGGCTCAGATCGGGGAGCAGCTCGCCTGCGGGAGGGCCTCCGGCGCGCCGACGCCCACGCCGTAGGCGCACGGGCTTCGTGCGGTTCAGGTCCCGGCTCGCGCGGGCCCGCGCCGCCCCGCCATAAGCTGGCCACCCCGCCGAAGCGGCGCGGTTCCCGGCTCGCCCCGTGGTGCGGCTCCGTGGCGCGGGCGGCGACAGCGCGAGGAGGAACCATGAGCGACCGTGCCCGCACCGTCCTGGCCGGCCTGGACGCCGTCCGGCCCGGCCTGGAGGACCTGTACAGGGACCTGCACGCCCACCCCGAACTCGGCCTCCGGGAGCACCGCACGGCCGGCAAGGTCGCCGAGGCGCTGCGCGAGGCCGGGTACGAGGTCGTCGAGGGCATCGGCGGGACTGGAGTCGTCGGCGTGCTGGCCAACGGCGACGGGCCGGTCGTCCTGGCCCGCGCCGACATGGACGCGCTGCCGGTCCGTGAGCGGACCGGACTTCCCTACGCCTCCACCACGACCGTGACCGAGGAGGACGGCTCGGAGCAGCCGGTGATGCACGCCTGCGGGCACGACGTGCACATGGCCTCGCTGATCGGCAGCGCCCGGCTGATGGCCGAGTCCCGGGAAGCCTGGCGGGGCACCTTCGTGGCGCTCTTCCAGCCCTCCGAGGAGAAGGGCGACGGCGCGGACGCGATGATCGCCGACGGCCTGACCTCGCGGGTGCCCCGCCCCGACGTGGTGCTCGCCCAGCACGTGCTGGCCCTTCCGGCCGGTTACGTCGGGACCCGCCCGGGGTCGTTCCTGTCCGCCGCCGACAGCCTGCGGGTCACCGTGTACGGCCGGGGCGGGCACGGCTCGATGCCCCAGGCGGCGGTGGACCCCGTGGTGATGGCCGCGATGATCGTCGTACGCCTGCAGACCATCGTCGCCCGGGAACTGGCGGCGACCACCCCGGCCGTCGTGACCGTGGGCAGCATCCACGCCGGGACCGGCCCCAACGTCATCCCGGACAGCGCGGTCATCCAGCTCAACGTCCGTACCTACGACGACGCCTCGCGCGCCCAGGTGCTGGGCGCGATCGAGCGGATCGTACGGGCCGAGTGCCAGGCATCCGGATCGCCGGCGGAGCCTCTCATCGAGAAGATCGCCTCCTTCCCGCCGACGGTCAACGACGAAGCCGTGACGCGGCGGGTCGCCGAGGCGTTCGCCGCCCACTTCGGCGACGACGCGCACACCGTGGAGCTGCAGACGGCCAGCGAGGACCTGAGCCTGATCCCGGACGCGTTCGGGGTGCCGTTCACCTACTGGGGCATCGGCGGTACCGATCCCGGGCTGTACGCCGAAGCCGTCGGGAACGGCACCGTCGCCCGGGACGTACCGATCAACCACAGCCCCTTCTTCGCCCCGGTCCTCCAGCCGACCCTGGACACCGGCGTCAGTGCGCTGACCGTCGCGGCCCTGGCCTGGCTCGGCGTCTGAGCCGCCCCCGTCCGCGAGGCCGCGGGCGCCGACCGGCTCAGGCGAGCCAGTCGGCGTAGCGGGTGGAGGAGAGGTGGGCGTTCTTGTCGGTGAGGACGTCACCCTTGACGGCGGCGAACATCCCGGCGGTCGGGTCCGTGACGACGGTGCGGCCGTCGGACGCGTGGGCGACGGTGATCCGGCCCAGTTCGTCCAGGGGGAAGACGTCGGGGCCCGCGATGTTGCGCACGCCGCCCAACGGGGAGCCCGCGGCGACCTCGGCCACCGCCTGGGCGACGTCCGCGGCGGCGATCGGCTGGATCGGGGTGGCGGGCAGCCGGACGGTACCGTCCTCGGTGGTCCAGGAGAGCACCGACTCGATGAACTCCATGAACTGGGTCGCACGGACGATCGAGTAGGGGATCGGCCCGGCCGCGAGGATGTCCTCCTGGAGCTTCTTGGCCCGGTAGTAGTCCAGCTCGGGAACCTGGTCCACACCCACGATCGACAGGATCACGAAGTGGCCGACGCCGCCCTCCGCGCCCGCCGCCAGGAGGTTGTCCATCGACTTCTGGAAGAAGGCCGGCGACGCCTCGTCGAAGGTGGGCGAGTTCGTCAGGTTGACGATGGCGTCGGCCCCCGCCACCGCCTCCTGGAGCCCGCGCCCGCCGATGACGTCGACTCCGGTGGACTGCGCGTGCGGAACCGCCTCGTGACCTGCGGCGTTCAGATCGTTGACGACCTGCGAACCGATCAGCCCGGTGCCGCCGATGACCGCGAATTTCATGGGACGCCCTTCGCTCGGAGATGTATCCGAAATATGACATAACGGTGTTCTTCCGGTGTCGTTCGAGCGTGGCGTCCGGGTGCATCCGGCGGTCGCGCGGGAGCTGTCACGCCGAGTGGTCCACCGGGCCCCGCTCCCCGGATCCGTCGTCCTGCCGCCTACTCGGTCCCCGAGACCGAACACGCCCTGCGCGACCAGCTGCGCAAGGAGCTGGCACGCCACGGATTCGGGGCCATCTTCCCGGCCCTCTGGCTCAGCCCCACGCCCGTACCCAACCGGTACGGGCCGCCTTCGCCGATCAGCCCGGCGTGCGCCTGGACGTCTTCCGCTCCGACACCGCCGGCCCCGCGGAGGACCGGTCCATCGCGGCCAGGGCCTGGGACCTGGCCGCCCTCGACCGCGACTACGAAGCGCTGCTCACGACGCACGCGCCCGCGCTCACCGCGCTCCGCGCCGGGGACGTCACCGGGGAGGCGGCCCTCATCGGGCGCGTCACCCTGATCCACGACTTCCGGCCGATCGTCTTCGCCGACCCCGGCCTGCCGGCCGAACCCCTCCCGGACAACTGGCACGGTGCGAAGGTCCGCGAGGTGTTCCTCGACTCGCTCGAACTCTCCCGCGACACGGCCCGCGCCTTCGCGGACCGGCTCATCGCCGGGGCGTGAGGGGCCGCCCCGGCGGCACCGGCCGACGGGCGGCGCTCTACACTCCCCTTCACCGTGCACGCGCGGGGGAGAGAAGTTTGCCTTCGGTAACGCGGAATACGGCAATGTCGTGAACACGGCAATATCGTCATGCCGCGAACGCCGAACCCCGGACGTGCCGAAGCGCCGAAATCGCGGGCGCCGGAGCGGGTCCGTCAAGGGGAGGAACACGCGATGGTCGGCCTGGATGCCGAGTCCGGACACCGGAGGCCCGGGCTGCTCCTGCGGGTTCTCGGCCCGCTCGAAGGGTGGAGCGGGGAGGACCGGCTGTCCTTCGGAGGACAGGTGCAGAAGCGGATTCTTGCCGCGCTGCTGCTCGACTCCGGCCGGGTCGTCCCGGTGGCCCGCCTCGCCGAGGCGGCCTGGGGCGAGGAGCCGCCCGCCACGATGGCCCACCAAGTCCGCAAGGCCATTGCGGATTTGCGCAGGAGAATTCCTCTCGGGACCTCTGTCATCATCACGGACGGCGCGGGCTACCGGGCGAACCTGGCGGACGGACACCTCGATCTCCACGAGTTCAGGGCCCGCGGCCGGGCCGCGAACACCGCACTGCGCGACGGCCGGCCCGCAGACGCGGCCGAGGAGCTGCGCGCCGCCCTCGACCTCTGGCGGGGGCCCGCGCTCTCCGGAGTCGGCGGGCCGTTGGCCGAGGCCGCGGCGACCGCTCTGGAGGAAGCCCGCCTCACCGCCGCCGACCAGCTCTTCGAACTGCGTCTCGGGGCGGGGGAGTCCGGCGGACTCGTCGCGGAGCTGCGCACGCTCGTCGCGGAGCATCCGCTCAGGGAGACACTGCGCGGCCACCTGATGCTCGCGCTGCACCGCTGCGGGCGGCAGGCCGAGGCGCTCGAAGAGTACGAGCGGGTCCGCGCACT
The DNA here is from genome assembly GCF_042728415.1 of Streptomyces sp. NPDC060198. Taxonomy (NCBI): domain Bacteria; kingdom Bacillati; phylum Actinomycetota; class Actinomycetes; order Kitasatosporales; family Streptomycetaceae; genus Streptomyces; species Streptomyces sp. NPDC060198. Next base: position 46,910 of record NZ_JBHWZJ010000001.1, read on the forward strand.
GCTCGCGGAGCGGCTGGGGGCGGACCCCGGCCGGCGGCTCGCCGACCTCCACACCGGCATGCTGCGGGGCGGCCTCGCCCCGGCCGCCGAGGCCCCGATGCTCCCCGCGGCATCGGAGCCGCCCGGGGAGAGGCCGCCCGGGAAAGGGGCGTCGTACGGGGCGCGGTCCACCGCCGGGCCTCCGGCGCCTCCGTGCACGCTTCCCCCCGCGCTCGACGACTTCGCCGGCCGTGAGCGGGAGCGGGCCGAACTCCTCGGGCATCTGCGCGACGGCGGACGGTCCGGGGCTCCGGGCCCCCGGGTGGTGGCCGTCGACGGGATGGGCGGGGTGGGCAAGACCTCGCTCGCGGTGCACGTCGCGCATCTGTTGGCACCGGAGTATCCGGACGGGCAACTCGCCCTGGATCTTCGTGGGTTCACGCCTGGAGAGGCGCCGATGGCGTCGGCTGCCGCGCTGGACGCGCTGCTGCGCGCGCTCGGCGTACCCGCGGAGCGGATACCCGACGATCCGGAGGGGCGGTCGGGGCTGTGGCGGTCGGTGCTCGCGGACCGCCGGGTTCTGCTCGTGCTCGACAACGCGGCGAACGCGGAGCAGGTCCGTCCCCTGCTGCCGAACAGTGCCAACTCATCCGTTCTGGTGACCGGTCGGGCGCGACTGCTGGATCTGGACGGCGCCCGGTGGGTCTTCGTCGGGCCGCTGACCCCTGAGGGCAGCTCCGCGCTGATGGCAGAGGCCCTGAGCCCGGAGCGCGTACGGGCCGAACCCGAGGCCGCCGCGGAGCTGGCCGGGCTGTGCGGCCATCTGCCGCTGGCCCTGCGCCTCGCGACCGCCCGGCTGCGGAACCGGCCTCGCTGGACCGTCCGCCACCTCGTCGAGCGACTGCGTGACGAGAACCGCCGGATGGGCGAACTCCGATCGGCGGAGAGAAGCGTGGCGGCCACCCTCCAGCTGTCCTACCGGACGATGACCGCACCGCACCGCCACGCCTTCCTGATGCTCGGCCTGCACCCCGGCGCGGTGTTCGGCGTCCACTCGGCCGCCGCGTTGCTGGGGACGGACACCCGGGACGCGGAGGACGCCCTGGAGGCGCTGCTCGACGCACACCTGCTCCAGCAACCCGCCCTCGGGCTCTACGCCTTCCATGACCTGGTACGCAGCTTCGCCCGGGACCTGGGCGCGTCCTCGATCACCAGGTGTGCCGAGTCGGCGGCGGTCGAACGGCTGCTCGGTCATTACCTGGCGGCCACCGGGGCCGCGTGCGCACTGGTCTCCCCGGGGCGTACGTCCCGCCCTCACGGACTCACGGCCCACGGCGGCGAGCTGCCCGTGTTCCGGGACAGGGCGCGGGCCATGGAGTGGTTCGAGCGCGAGCACCCCGGAATCCTCGCGGCGGTGACGCTCGCCGAGCGTCGCGGCCACGACCGCCACGTCCTCGCGCTGACACGCGATCTCCACTTCCTGCTGCACGCCCGAGGACAGTTCGACGCGCTCGGGGATCTCGCGCGCCTCGCGGTCCTTGCGTCCCGGAGAACCGGCCAACCCGCACTGCTTTGCGTGGCGTTGACCAACCTCGGAGCGACCTGCTGGCGACTCGGCCGATTCGCGGAGGGTCTCGCCGCCGCCGAGGAGGCCAGGGATCTCGCGCACCGTCTGGGCGACCGCCGCGCCGAGGCCCACAGCGAGGCGAACAGGGGGCTGATGCTCTCGGAACTGGGGCGGTACGGCGAGGCGCTGCCGCCACTGGAGCGAGCCCTGTCGCTGGCCCGCGAGGAGGGCGCGGTGCGGGTGGAGGCGGAGGCCCTGACGACCCTCAGCGCACTGTACGGACGGTGGGGCCGGTACCCCGAAGCGGTCACCGCCGCCCGGCGGGCGCTGCGGACCGCCCGAGCCCACGGCTACCCGACCTACGAGATCGTCGCACTCGCCGAACTCGCCTCCGCCCACCTGGGGCTCGGCGCGTACCCGGAGGCAGGGCGGCTGCTGACGTCCGCCCGGGAACTGTGCGGCGACGGGGTCATCGGCCCCGGTGACGCCGCTCTGGTGCACGCGCTGTCCGGCAAGCTCGCCCAGCGGCTGGGCGAGGCGGACGAGGCCCGCGCGTTCGCCGGGCGTGCACTGCTACTCGCCCGCTCGGGCGGGGCGCAGGTCCGGCTGGCGAGGGTGGGTAACCTCGTCGCCGAACTCCACCTGGACCAGGGCGAGTACGAGGCTGCCCGGACGGCGTACGCCCGGGCGTGCACGATGGCCTCGGCGATGCGCTTCCGCCCCGCCGAGGCCGCCGCGCTGCTCGGTCTGGCCCGGGTCGCAAGAGCTCTCGGAGAGACGGCAGCGGCGGACGAACACGACTCCCGCGCCACGGAGTTGTTCGACCTGATGGCGGTCCCGGAGTGCGCCCGTACCTGATGGCGGGAGGCCGTGTGCGCGCAACGGGGCGAGGGGGCGGACCCGTTGGCCGTACCGCCACGTCACGGGCCGACACGGCTCAGGGTCCCCGCGCCACCCACCGGGGCCGCCGCCCCGACCACCGCCGGGGCGAAGAAGCGGGCGGCCCGGTCGAGCGCGTCGCCGTCCTCCAGCACCTGGCCCGGCCGCGTGCCGTTGGCGAGCAGCACGCCACCCCAGCCCATGCGCAGGTAGTCGGCGGTGTTGCGCAGCGTGCCGATGAGTGGATCGGCGAGAGAGGCGTCGGCCGACGCGTACGCGGTCACGCCCCACAGGCTCTTCTCGCGCATCTCCTCCGTGAACCTCGGGCCGGGGACCCGCATCCACCCCGACCAGTGGTCCAGATAGAGCTTCACCTCCGCCGAAACGCTGTACCAGTACAGCGGGCTGACGATGACGATGTCCGTGGCCTCACGTGTGGCCTGCCGGAGTGTCCCCGCGTTCCCGTCCGGCTCCTCGTACAGCCCCGTGCCCGTGTGCCGCAGGTCCTCGAAACGCGGCAGGGGGTGGTCGCTCAGCCGGACCCACCGCTGGGCCACCACCGCGGGAAGGGTGGCGGCGGCACGACGGGCCAGCGCCTCGGAGTTCCCGTCCGGACGCGAACTGCCGAGGACGAAGAGAAAGGACCTGGAGGAGTGCATGGTGTGTGACTTCCTGAGTTCTGGGTGAAGGGTGGTGAAGGGCGGGCGGCGATCGGTGGGCGGTGACGGCACCACGATCGCGCGTCCGCGTCCCCCTGGCATACCGATCCGATACCGGCCCGCCGACGAAGCATGCCGGCCGCCCTCCCGGAGGGCGGCGGTCGGCCATCCGATAGGCTGATGGTCCATGGCACTGACTGCTTCGCTGTGGACCTTCGCCCTCGTCGTAGGGCTCCTCACCCTCACTCCGGGGCTCGACACCGCCCTGATCCTGCGCACCTCGGCCCTCGGCCGGCGCCGCCGGGCCTGGGGTGTCGTCCTCGGCATCCAGACGGGCACCCTCACCTGGGGCGCCCTCACCTCCCTGGGCGTGACCGCGCTCCTCACCGCGTCGCACCTCGCCTACGAGTCGCTTCGCTGGGTGGGGGCCGCCTACCTGGTCTGGATGGGCGCGCGGATGCTCCGCGACACCTTCCGGGGCCGGACCCCCGCGGCGGACGACGTACCGGCGTCCCTGCTGCCCGCCGGGGCGGACTCCGTGGGCGGCGGCTGGCGCCAGGGACTCCTGACCAATCTGCTCAACCCGAAGATGGGCGCGTTCTACGTCGCCGTCCTGCCCCAGTTCATCCCGCCCGGCGCCGACCACTTCACCGCTGGACTCCTGCTGACCAGCGTGCACATCGTCCTCGGGCTGGTGTGGTCGGCCGTACTGATCGGCTGCGCCCGGCTCCTCGACGGCTGGCTCCGCAAGCCCCGTGCCCGCCGTCTGCTCGACCGGATCACCGGCACGGTCGTGGCCGGATTCGGCATCCGCCTGGCGTTCGGCGAGTGAGGCGCGGCCCCGGGCGGCCCGACCGGGGCCGCCGGTTCACGCGGGCGTGTAGAAGGAGGCGACCGCGGGCTGGCCGGTGTAGTTGGGCCCCGCCCCCGGGTCGCCGCCGAGATAGCGGAACGGCAGCCTTGCCGGACGCCCGCCCCGGAGGGTGAGCCGGTGGTGGCGGGGGGCGTACGCGTACCCGGCCGCGCGCAGCGCCCGGACGGCGGCGCGCCCCGCCGGAGCCCCGTCGGCCCAGCGGATCGAGTCGGGGTCGAAGTGCGCGACCAGCAGACCGTCGTCGGTCACCCATGACGCGGCCCGGGCGAGCAGCCCGAGCTGATCGCCTACGTAGTGCAGACCGTGCACGCAGGTGACCAGGGTGTACGTCCGCTCCGGCGTCCAGCGCGCGACGGAGGCGACGACCAGTTCCAGCCGGGGCGGCGCGACCACGGGCGTCATCGGCCCCACCAGGTCGACACCGGTGACCACGGCGCCCGCCGGGAGTACGGACACCGCCTCGCGCAGCGCCCGGCCCTCCCCGCTGCACAGATCCAGCCAGGACGGGGCGGCGCGGGAGAGGAGGTGGGTGAGGGGATCGAAGCCGAGCTCGCGGGCGTAGCTGTTCACCCCGGCGAGCCCGCGCTCGCGGTTCATCGTGTTGTTCGCGACGACCGGGGAGTCCTCCAGCACGTCCTGGGCGACCGGCCGGTGTCCCGGGTGCACCGGGGACGGGCGCGTTCCCGGCCGGCCGGTGTTCTCCGTGTCCCGCCGCGTTCCCGCAGTGCCCCGCGTCCCCGATGCCGTCGTCACCGGCTCATTCTGCCCGCTCGGGACCTCCGTGTCCCAGCGGTTTCCGGACCGGCCGCCCACCCGGCGAGGGGCGCGTTCCGGCAGGTCGAGGGAGGGCCGCTACCATCCGGCGTGACCCAAAAGAGCAAACCGGATGTACACCGCACGCGCATATTCGCCGACCTGACCCCGCTGCGCACGTCCCCCGACTACCGGCGGCTGTGGTTCGGCAACACCGTGTCCTGGATCGGGCAGGGCATGACCTCGCTCGCGGTGTCCCTCCAGGTGTACGACCTCACCGGGTCCGCCTTCTCCGTGGGCCTCATCGGCTTCTGCTCGCTCGTACCGCTGGTCTTCTTCGGCCTGTACGGCGGCGCCATCGCCGACACGATGGACCGGCGCAAGCTCGGACTCGGCAGTTCCACAGGATCGTTCCTGCTCTCGGCGGTCCTGGTCGCCTCCGCCTTCGCGGGGGTGGAACAGGTCTGGCTGCTGTACACGATCGTCGCCCTCCAGGCCGTCTGCTTCGCGCTCAACTCCCCGGCCCGCAGCTCGATGATCCCCCGGCTGCTGCCGCCCGAACAGCTCCCCGCCGCCAACGCGCTCGGCTCCCTCACCAGCACCACCGGCACCCTCGTCGGCCCCATGCTGGGCGGCGTGATCGTCGGCTGGTGGGGCTACCGCGCCGCGTACACCGTGGACGTCGTCACCTTCACCGCCTCCCTGTACGCCATGTGGCGCCTGCCCGCGATGCTGCCGGACCGGAGCGGTGACGCCGGAGCGGGCGAGGCCGCGACCGGTGCAGGGGCGGAAGGGGAACAGCGGCCCGAGCGGGCCTCCGTGCTGGAGGGCCTGCGGTTCCTCGGCACCCGTCCCAACCTGAGGATGACCTTCTTCAGCGACCTCTGCGCGATGGTGTTCGCCAGCCCCAAGGCGCTCTTCCCCGTCGTCGCGATCGTCTGGTACCACGGCGACGCGCGCACCACCGGACTCCTCGTCGCGGCCCCGGCGTTCGGCGCGCTCCTCGGCGGAGTCTGCTCGGGCTGGCTCGGCCGGGTCCGACGGCACGGGCTCGCGGTCGTCTGCGCCGTCGCCGGCTGGGGCGCCGCGATCGCCGCCTTCGGCCTCACCCGCCAACTCTGGCTCGGGGTCGTCTTCCTGGCACTGGCGGGCTGCGCCGACACCTTCTCGATGGTCTTCCGCGGCACCATGCTCCAGGCCGCCGTGCCGGACCGGATGCGCGGGCGGCTCCAGGGCGTCTTCATCGTCGTCGTCGCCGGAGGCCCCCGCCTCGGCGACTTCCTGGCCGGATCCGTCGCCGACCTCGCCTCCCCGGGCGTCGCCGTCACCGGCGGCGGCATCGCGTGCGTGGTCGCGGTACTGCTGCTGGCGTTGAAGTGGCGCGGCTTCCTCCGCTACGACGCCATGAACCCGCAGCCCTGAGGCCATGAACCCGCTGCCCTGGGCCAGGAACCCGCAGCCCTGAGGCCATGAACCCGCAGCCCTGACCGCACCGGGTCCCCCGCGACCCCCCGGGTCTGCCCGGGATGTGGCGGCGGGCCGTCCGGGATGCGGGACATGGTTGTCGGGCGGGCGGTGGGCGGATCAGGATGCCCCCATGGCCCCTGCCCCGGTTTCGCGACGCCCCGTGGTCCAGCCGCGTGTCCCGGCCGGGTGCTGTCGGGCCGAGCGCTCACGGGGCGAGCAATGTCGCGCCGCGCGCTGTCGTACGTCCTGCTGACGCGCACCGCGTCCCGCCCGCCCGTCTCCCGCCCGTTCCCGCCGCGCGCCGGTCGCACACCGGCGCGTGCGGGCCGGGCCGCCGGGCGCTCCCGCCTCCCACCGCTCCCGCCTCTCACCGCTGCCGATCGGGGTCCGCCATGTCCGAGAGCTCCCTCCTGCTGCACTGGTTCCTGCCCACCGGCGGCGACGGCCGCGATCCCGGCGGGGTCACCGCCGTCCAGGGCCGGACCAGCTCCGCCACCCGCCGCCGCGCCGACATCGGCTACCTCGCGCAGGTCGCCCGCGCCGCAGAGACCGCCGGGTTCCACTCGCTGCTCACCCCGGTCGGGCTGGGCTGCGTCGACCCGTGGATCCTCAGCGCCGCGCTCACCCAGCACACCGAGCGGATCGGCTTCCTCGTCGCCTTCCGCGCCGGATTCACCAGCCCCACGCTGCTCGCCCAACAGGCCGATGCCTTCCGCCGGTTCGCAGGGGGCAGGCTCTCCCTCAACGTGGTCACCGGAGGTGATCCCGCCGAACAGCTCGCCTACGGCGACGCGTTGCCGCACGACCAGCGGTACGCCCGCACCGACGAGGTGATGGCGGTGCTGCGCGACCTCCTCGACGGCAAGGAGGTCGACCACGACGGTGAGCACCTGCGGATCGAGGGCGCCAAGCTCACCGACCCGGCCGTCCAGCACCGGGTTCCCCTGTACTTCGGCGGCGCTTCCCCCGCCGCCGAGGCGGTCGCCGCCCGCCGGGCCGACGTCCAGCTCCTCTGGGGCGAGCCGCCCGCCGCCATCGCCGGACGCGTCGCGCGGCTGCGCGCGGTGGCCCCCGCCCTGCGGTACGGCATCCGGCTGCACGTCATCAGCCGGGACGCCTCCGCCGAGGCGTGGGCCGAGGCCGACCGGATTCTGGGCGGCATCGACCCGGAGGCGGTACGGGCCAGCCAGGAGCGGTTCGCGCGGATGGACTCCGTGGGCCAGGCCCGGATGACCGCCCTGCACGGCGGCAGCGCCGACGCCGCGAAGCTGGAGATCTCCCCGAACCTCTGGGCCGGGATCGGCTTGGTGCGCGAGGGGGCCGGTACCGCGCTGGTCGGCTCGCACGACGAGGTGGCCGCCCGGCTCGACGAGTACCGGCGCCTCGGCGTGGACGAGTTCGTCCTCTCCGGTTACCCCCACCTGGAGGAGGCGTTCCGGGTCGGCGAAGAGGTCGCCCCCCGCCTCCGCGCCCTCGCGGAGGCGCCCTGAGCGGCGCCCCTCAGACGGCGTCCGGCGCCTCGCCCACGATGCCCCGGGCGATCCCCAGCGCCACCAGGTCCTGGGGCCGCAGGCCGAGTTGGTCGGCCGTCTCGTCGGCTCTCTCCGGCGGGCGCTTGAGGATCGCCGCCGCCGACTCCGGTGCGATGACCGAGAAGTAGCTGTCCGCCGTGACGTAGGTGCGGCCGGGGGCGGCCAGGGCGAGCGCGCCGCCCGACCCGCCCTCGCCGATCACCAGCGTGGTCACCGGCACCCGCGCCCGCGCGATCGCGGCGAAGGTCTCGGCGATGGCGGCGCCCGCCCCGGCCCGCTCGGCCGCCGCGTCGTTGGCGGCGCCCGGGGTGTCGATCAGGGTGAGTACGGGGACGGAGAGCCGGTCCGCGAGCCGGAGGGTCCGGGCCGCGGTCCGGTAGCCCGCCGGCAGGGTGGGGGTGCCGCACTGGGCGACGTACGCCACCGGCTGGTCCCCGTGCAGCCCGAACCCGCAGAGCGTGCCGGGGTCCGTGCCGCCCGCCCGGTCGCCGTGCAGCGGCAGCCGGTACGCGAAGTAAGCGTCCAAGTAGGCCTCGGCGCCCGGTCGTTCCGGCGCGCGGGCCAGCGCCACCGCCTCCCGCCCCGTCGCCGGGAGCCGGGTGCGGGAGAGGGCCCGGGGCACCGGCGCGGGCCGCACCCCGGAGGTCCGGGCCCCGGCCCCGGAGCCGGGGCCCAGCACCGCGAGCCACCGGCCCAGCGTCCCCGCCAACCCGGCCCGGTCCACCACCGCGTCGACCTGCCCCGCCGCCCACTGCCCCTCGGCCGTGTACGCGTACGGCTCCGCGTCCGCCGGGCGTACCCGCGAACCGGCGAACCCGACCTGCGCGCCCGCCAGCGCCAGCACCACGTCGGCACCCGCACCCACCGTGGCCCAGCCACCGCCGGTCGTCGGGTCGCGCAGCACCGCGAGTTGCGGCAGACCGGCCGCCCGCAGTTCGGCCGAGGCGCGGGCCACCCGCTGGAGCTGGGTGAGCGCGACCATGCCCTCCTGCATCCGGCTGCCACCCGTGGCGACGAGGGAGACCAGCGGCAGCCGCAACTCCCGGGCGAGGGTGTACGCGGCCGTCAGCCGGTCTCCGGTGCGGTGCCCCAACGAGCCGCCCAGAAAGCCGAATTCGAAGGCGAGCAGCACGCAGGGGTGCCCGCCGACCGAAGCCGTGCCGTGCACCACCGACTCGGCCTCACCGGTCCGCTCCTCGGCCCGTGCCAGCGCCGCCCCGTAACCGCTCCAGCCGAGCGGGCCGTCCGGTGTCCGCGCCCCGCCCGGATGGTGGCTGTCACCGGGGGCCGGCCGCTCGTCGAAGGTCTCCGCGACCGCCGCGATCATCTCGCGCGCACCCAGGCGCGCCGGCCCCTCAGCCACCGTGCCCCGGCCCCTGCGAGGTGGCCGTCAGGGCACGCTTCATGATCTTGCCCAGGTCGTTGCGCGGCAGGGCGTCGAGAAGGCGGACGACGCGGGGGCGCTTGTGCGGGGAGAGGAGCTTCGCCACATGGTCTGCCAACTCGGCCGCGTCAGGCGGCGATCCAGGGTCTGCCGGCACCACCCAGGCGACGATCCGCTCGCCGAGGTCCGCGTCCGGCTCACCGGTGACGGCGGCCTCGCGGACCCCGGGGTGGTCGAGCAGCGCGTTCTCGATCTCGCCCGCCCCGATCTTGTAACCGCCGCTCTTGATCAGGTCGGTAGCCTTGCGCCCCACGATCGTCACGTACCCGTCCGGGGCCACCGTGGCCATGTCGCCGGTCCGGAACCAGCCGTCCTCGGTGAATGCCGCCGCCGTGGCGTCCGGCCTGTTGAGGTAACCGCTGAAGAGGTTCGCCCCGCGCACCTGGATCTCGCCGATCGCCTCCTCCCCGGAGACCGGGGAACCGTCCTCCTCCACCAGGCGGAGCTCCACCCCGGCGAGCGGCGGGCCGACCGTGCCGGGCCGGGGGACACCGTCCACCCGGACACCGGTGTTCATCAGGGTCTCCGTCATGCCGTACCGCTCGATCACCCGGCGCCCGGTCGCGGCGTGCAGGCGCTCGTGGTCGTGGACCGGCAGCGCGGCCGAGCCCGAGACCAGCAGCCGTGCCCCCGCCAGCGCGTCCGCCAGCCCGGCCCCGGCCGCCCCTCCGGCGGCGAGCACCTCCGCCATACGGTGGTACATGGTGGGGACGCCGAACAACATCGTCCCCCCGGCGGCCAGTTCGCGGGCCACCCCCTCGGCGGAGAACCTCCCCAGGTGACGTACCGACCCGCCCCGGCGCAGCGGCCCCAGCACCCCGAGGACCAGGCCGTGCACATGGAACAGCGGCAGCGCGTGGACGAGGACGTCCTCACCGGTCCACCCCCAGGCGTCCTCCAGTGCGTCCAGCGAGGCGGCGACCGCCCGGCGGGGGAGGACCGCGCCCTTGGGCGGCCCGGTGGTCCCGGAGGTGTAGACGATCAGCGCGGCCGTCCCGGGACCGGGCTCGACGGGGACGGGCCCGGGAGAGGCCGGTGCGTCCGGGGCCACCAGCACGTCGATCCGGGGGAGCGCGGCGAGTACCGGCGGCAGGACGTCCCCCGGTGCGGCGAGCACGGCGGCCGGTCGGCTGTCGGTGACGATGTGCGCGAGTTCGCGCTCGCCGGTCTTCGGGTTCAGGGGTACTGCGGGCACGCCCGCCAGGAGCGCGGCCACCACGGCGACGACGGTTTCCGCCGACGGGGTCGCCCACACGGCGACCCGGCCGCCCGCCCCGGTGATCCGGGGCCGCAGCGCCCCCGCGAGATCCCCGAGGCGGGCGTAGGAGAGGGAGAGTTCACCGAACCGGACGGCCTCCCGGCCTTCCGTGCCGGCGGCCGGGGGATTCTGGAGCGCGGGGAGAAGTGGCGTCACGCCCGCCAGACTAAGGGCTGTCGGGGGACTCAGCCCGAGTCCCGCTGGATGTTCCGCATCCGCCCGTACGCGTACACGCAGCCCGCCAGCGCGAGATCGGACAGCAGCATGAAACCGATCGAGTACGAGCCTTTCGCGCTGTAGATCGCGCCCATCACCAGCGGCGGCACGAACCCGCCGAGGCCGCCCATCGCGCCGACGATGCCGGTCACGCTGCCCACCTTCGGCTGCGGCGTCACCTGCGAGACCAGCGCGAAGACGCTGCCGCTCGCGGTGCCGAGCCCGGCCGCCATGGCGAGGAGCGCGATGGTGCCGCCCGGGTTCAACGCCGGGTCGAAGGCCTGGACGATCGCCATCAGCGCGGCCAGCAGCAGCGCCCCGGCGGTCACCAGCGCCGGGTGCACGTGGTCCGACAGATAGCCGCCGATCGGCCGGAAGACGACGGTGACCAGCGCGAACCCGGCGGCCTTGGTGCCCGCGTCGGTCGGGGACATCTCGTACCAGGTCTTGAGGTACGTCGGCAGGTAGACCCCGAACGCCACGATGCCGCCGAAGCCGATCGCGTAGAGCGCCGACAGCTCCCAGGTCACCCGCAGCTTCCCCGCCTCGGTGAGCCGGTGGACCAGGGTGTCGGCCGGTACGGGCCGGTCGGGGCGGTCGGTGATCAGGAAGGCGGCCAGCAGCGCGTACACCAGCAGCGCGCCCGCGACGATCAGGAACGGCAGGTCGTCGCTGTGCTTGGCGATGCGCGGGGTGAAGTACCCGGAGAGCGCCACACCGCCCATGCCCATGCCGAAGACACCGAGTGCGAGGCCCCGGTCGGAGGGCGGGAACCAGGAGTTGACCAGCGGGATGCCGATGGCGAACGTGGTGCCGCCCAGCCCCAGCAGGAACCCCACCGCGAGCATCGCCCCGTACGAGTCCTTCGCCGGGATCAGCAGCAGTACCGGCACGATGGTCAGCGCCGACACCGCGGGGAACATCAGCCGCGCCCCGTACTTGTCGGTCAGCGCGCCCACCGGGATGCGGCCGAGCGAGCCGACGATCACCGGCACCGCGACCAGGAAGGACTGCTGGAACGAGCTGAGTCCGAGCCGGTCCTTGAACTCGCCCGACAGCGGCGAGACCAGGTTCCACGCCCAGAAGGTCAGTGCGAAGCCGATCGTCGCCACGACGAGGTTGCGGTACGCGGCGGCGGAAGGCTTGGGCGCCACCGGGGCGGCGGGCTGCTGGGGGGCTGCTGTGTCCACGGCCCCAGTCAAGACCGCCCTCCCACCGGCAGCCCGTCGGACTGCTCCGAGCGGGGGACCGCGGAGGCGCAGACGCGACGGCGGGTCCGCGCCCACGCCCGGTGCGCGCCCGTGCTCTCACCGTCCTCTCCACAGTCGGTTTCGTCCGAATTCTGCGACAATCGCGGTATGGACCGGCTGGACAGAGAAATACTCGCCATCCTCCAGGAGGACGCCCGGATCTCGTACCGGGACCTGGGCGTCCGCGTCGGGCTCAGCGCCAACGCCGCGGGCGACCGGGTACGCCGGATGCGCCGCGACGGAGTCATCCGCGGCTTCACGGTGATCATCGATCCGGCCGCCGACACCCGCTCCGGACTCGTCGTCTTCATCGACGTCTCGTTGCGCCTGGACACCACCAACGAGGAGTTCGAACGCTCCGTGCTGACGCTGCCGGGCATCACCGAGGTGGTGCACCTGACCGGCGGCCACGACTACCTCGTACGGGCCACGGCCGCCGACCCCGGCGCGCTCGACAGCCTGCTGCGACGCCTCAAGCGGGACGCGGGCGTCGCCCACTCCATCACCCGGATCGCCCTGCGGGCCGCCCCCACCCGCTGAACCTCGGCCGACGCGGCACCAGGGCGTGTGTCGACGCCCGGCACGCACGCTCGCCGCGTTGTCGGGATCACCCCGGTACATCCAGCATCGGAGCGGCTCTCCGCCGTGCGATCGCACGCACCGGACGCCGCCGGACCCGCCCTCCGGGCGACCGGCGCCACTTTCGACACACGCTTCAGATCGGTGCCTGCCAGGTGAGAGGCGGACGCCGCTCACCGTGCTCGTCCTGCCCGTCGTCCGAGACCAGCAGCCGCACCGCGCGTCGCCCGTCCGGCAGCCGGACCGTCGCGTCCACCTCCACCTCGATCGCCGAAACCCCCGTCCGGCGATGGGCGGCGGCCAGCGCGCCCCGCAGGGTCGCCAGCAGCTCGCCGGCCGCCGGCTCGGTCACCAGGGCGTCCACAGGGCCCGCGAAGTGCACCGACGGCTGGAAGCCCAGCAGCGCCGAAGCCCCGGCCGTCTCCCGCAGCACCCGGCCCCGGAACGTCGTCGGCGCGTCGGCGGGCGGCTGCTGGAGGGCGAAGATCGTGGTCCGTACTTCCTGGATCGTCGAATCCAGCTCGTCCACGGCCCGTACCAGCAGACCGTCCGCCTCCATCGCGTCGCCCGGGTCACCGGCCCACTCCGGGGCCTTCGTCGCCGCCACGGCCCGGCGGCGGGCCGACTCCAGCGTCATCTCGGTCGCGAAGAGCCGCTGTACGACGAGATCGTGCAGGTCACGGGCGATCCGGTCGCGGTCCTCGTAGACCGCGAGCTGCTCCCGGTCCAGCTGGGCGTCGGCCAGCACCAGGGCCAGCGCCGCCTGCGAGGCGAACTGGGTCGCCAGCTGCTTGTCCGCCGTGGTGTACGGGCGGCCGCCCCGCAGCCGGGGCAGGGAGAGGGTGCCGATCAGCCGGCCGCCGCTCTCCAGCGGCAGCATCATGCTGGGCCCGTACCGGTGGCGCACCGAGGTCGTCATCATCGGGTCGGTCGCCGCGTCCTCCAGGAACACCGGCTGCCCGCCCAGCAGGTGGACGAGTACGGGGGAGCCGGGCGCGATCGAGGCGCCCAGGATGCCCGTCGGGTCCTCCAGGGTCGACACGGTGACGATCTCCATGCCGCCGTCCTCGCGGGACTGGAGGATCACCCCGGCCGCCGCTTCCGCGAGCACCCTGGCCCCTTCGGCGACGGTCTGCAGCGCCTCGGCCCGGCTCGTTCCGGTGAGCAGCGCCGTGGTGACGGCCGCAGATCCCTGGAGCCAGCGTTCCCGCTGGAGGGCCGATTCGTAGAGCCGCGCGTTGCTGATCGCGATGCCCGCCTGGGAGCCCAGCACCCGCAGCAGCGCGTCGTCCGCGTCGGTGAACGGCCGCCCGCCGCTCTTCTCGCAGAGGTAGAGGTTGCCGAACACCTCGGTGTCGACCCGTACCGGAGTACCGAGGAAGGTGTGCATGACCGGGTGCCCGGGCGGCACTCCGGCCGAACGCGGATCACGGGTCACATCGTCGGAGCGCAGCGGCCGGTGGTCGTGGATCAGCGCGCCGAGCACCCCCTTGCGGCCGTCCGGGAGCGCTCCGATGCGCCGGCGCTCCTCGTCGCCGAGGCCCGCGGTGTACAGCTCGGTGATCCGGCCGGACTCGGGGTCCAGCACGCCGAGGGCGGCGTAACGGGCGTCGGTCAGCAGGGAGGCGGTGTCCACGATCTGCTGGAGTGTGGTGCCGAGCCCCAGATCGGTGCCGACACTCAGCACCGCCTCCAGCAGTTCCGGCAGCCGGGGCGCGTAGCCGTGCCGCGCGCCCTCGGGCCGGTCGGGACCGCCCGCCGCGCCGGGGGTGTCCTCCGGCCCGTCCGGACCGCTGCCGTGCTCGCGCGCCATCCGCCTCGCCCCAGCCCCGCCGTGCGGTCAGCCGACGAGCGGGTTGAGGACCATCGGGGCGATCGTGCCGTCCAGCATCGCGCCGAGGCCGAGGATCGAGCACACGTCGGGCCGCTCCGCGATGGTCACCGGCATCCCGGTGGCCGTCCGCAGCAGCTGGTCGAAGCCCGGCAGCAGGGCGCTGCCGCCGACCATCATGATGCCCCGGTCGGCGAGGTCGGCGACCAGATCGGGCGGGCAGTCCCGCAGCACCCTGCCGAGGCCGTCCACCACCGCGGTCAGCGGGGTGTGGATCGCCTGCCGCACGGCGGCCGTGTCCACCTGCACCGAACGGGCCAGCCCCGTCGCCACGTCACGGCCGTGGATCTCGGTCACGGCGGGGCCCTGCGAGGTCAGCCCGGTGCCGCTGAGGGCCAGTTGGAGGGGGCGCACGGACTGGCTGGGCAGCATCAGTTCGTGGTGCTGGCGCAGGTGCTGGATCACCGCGTTGTCGATGGTGTTGCCGCCGATGGGGATGCGTACGGCGGTGACGATCGAGCCCAGCGAGAGCACCGCGATCTGGGTGGTGGCCGCTCCGCACACCATGATCATGGTCGCGGTCGGCTGCTCGACCGGGAGTCCGCAGCCGACGGCCGCCGCGATCAGGGTGTCTACCAGCTCCACCCGGCGGGCGCCGAGCCCGACCAGGGTCTCCACGGTCGCGCGCTGGGCCAGCGGGTCACTGTCGTGCGGGGTGCACGCGGCGGCCCGCAGCCGGGGCTTGCGGCGGAGCTGACGGCGGAGCTTCTCGCCGATCAGGTGGCGCAGCATCCGCTGGGCCATCTCGATGTCCACGACGGTGCCGCCCGAGACGGGCCGGGCCACCCGGATGTAGCTGGGGGTGCGGCCGGTCATCTGCTCGGCGAGCGCGCCCACCGCGATGAGCGATCCGGTGCGGGTGTTGACGGCCGCGACACTCGGTTCGTCCACGACGAGCCCGAGCCCCTTCACGTACACCCGGGTGCTCGCGGCTCCCATGTCGACGGCGATGTGGCAACGGTGCAACTGCTCAAGGCTGACGGTCACGGCGGGTTCTCCCGAGAGCGCTGGTGGTGTCCCGGCGGCGGCCGGCTCTCCTTCGCATCGTGGGCGGGGCGGGGGCCGGGCGCGCGTTGAGGTACGCCGGAAGGGGCCCGCGGGACCGGCGGCTCCCGGGCGTCCGTCAGCCCGGCAGCAACCGCTGGAACAGGCCCCAGGTGAACTCGGCGACGTGACTGGCGCCGGTCGCCGGGTCGGTGAAGGCCAGCGCCCAGCGGGTCGGCGCGCTGCCCTCCATCGGGCGGACCGGTGCGAAGGCCCGCGCCACCTCGTCCACGGTGCAGGACCACGGGGTGAGGTCGGCGGCGGTCCGCAGCTCGGGACCCGGGGTCCCGGGCGCGCGGACCAGCCAGGCGTTCCACACGGCTCCGCCCGGCGCCGCCATCACCTCGAACCGCAGGCCGGGCCAGAGCGGCAGCGCCCACGTCAGCGCGTCGCACTCCAGATCGCCGACCTTCCGCCGGACGGACCGCTCGGGCTCGCCGAGCACCGAGCGGTACCGGCGGAGGACTCCCCGCCCGCCCGGTCCGCGCACCATGGCCTGCCAGCGGCGGTTCGCCTCGCGCGCCTCGGCGAGGGTGGCGCTCAGCTCGTGCCGGGCGTCCTCGGCCAGGTCCGGCTGGTGGTCGGCCATCCGGCGGAGCAGGACGAGCTGGAACTGGAGCGGTCCGAAGGGGGTGGCGGCGGTCATGCCGTCCATCCTGCCCCGCGCCCCGTCGGGGCCGCTCGGCTCTCGTCGCTCAGCCGCCGGTGGCCCCGGCGACGAGGTTCTCCAGGGCGGTGCGGTCCCCCTGGGGCCCGGCGCCGAGCATCCGGCGCAGCAGGTCCCGCAGCACCGTGCGCTCCGCCTCCGACAAGCCGGCCAGCGGCTCACGGGCGAAGTCCAGCGCCTCGCGCAGCCGCAGCGCGGTCACGCGCCCCTTCTCGGTCGGGGCGGCGAGCTTCACCCGCCGGTCGTGCGGGTCCGGACGGCGTTCGACCAGGTCACGAGCCTCCAGCCGGTCCACGATGCCGGTCACGTTCGACGGCTCGCACTTCAGCTTCTGCGCGATCCGGCGCATGGGCATCGGCTCCAGGGACAGCAGACCCAGCACCCGTGCCTGGGCGCCGGTGAGTGAGAAGGAGGCGGCGGCCCGGTCGTACTCCTCGTAGTAGCGCGCCACGACAGTGCCGATCAGCTCGACGACTTCGAGGGTCAGAGGATCTGTACGCGGGGTGGTCATGACACACAGGATACCCAGTTGCTTGACAAGATGAAATATTCAGGAGCATGGTTGTTTCATGTGGTGAAGCTTTACATGATGAAGCTTCTCGCCGCGCCGTGCGCCCCACCGCGTACGCATCCCCTGCCCCCGCACCCCGCACCGAGGAGAACCCGAGCCCATGTCTGCTGCACTTCCCGCGTCCAGCCGCGAATGGCACCTCGTCGCCCGCCCGCACGGCTGGCCGAAGCCCGAGGACTTCGCGCTGCGTGAGGCGCCGGTGTCGGCTCCCGCCGAGGGCCACGTCCTCGTCCGCAACCTCCACTTCTCCGTCGACCCGTACATGCGCGGCCGGATGAACGACGTGAAGTCGTACACCCCGCCCTTCCGGCTCGACGAGCCGATGGACGGCGGCGCGGTCGGCGAGGTCGTCGCCTCGAACGCCGAGGGCATCGCGGTCGGCGACCACGTCCTGCACGGCCTCGGCTGGCGCGAGTACGCCGAGGTCCCGGCGAACCGCGTGGCCAAGGTGGACCCGGACGTCGCCCCGCTCTCCGCCTACCTCGGCGTGCTCGGCATGACCGGTCTCACCGCCTACGCCGGCCTCTTCGAGGTCGCCTCCTTCAAGGAGGGCGACGCGGTCTTCGTCTCCGGCGCCGCCGGAGCCGTGGGCAGCCAGGTCGGCCAGATGGCCAGGCTCAAGGGCGCCTCCCGTGTCATCGGATCGGCCGGATCCGACGAGAAGGTCAAGCTCCTGGTCGAGGAGTACGGCTTCGACGCCGCGTTCAACTACAAGAACGGCCCGGTCCGCGACCAGCTCCGCGAGGCCGCCCCGGACGGCATCGACGTCTACTTCGACAACGTCGGCGGTGAACACCTGGAGGCCGCGATCTCGTCGTTCAACGTCCACGGCCGCGCCGCCATCTGCGGCATGATCGCGCAGTACAACAGCACCGAGCCGACGCCGGCTCCGCGCAACCTCGCGCTGGTCATCGGCAAGCGGCTCCGCCTGGAGGGCCTGCTCGTCGGCGACCACACCGCGCTCCGGCCGAAGTTCGTCGAAGACGCGGCCGGCTGGTTGGCCTCGGGCGAGCTGAAGTACCGCGAGACCACCGTCGAGGGCATCGAGAACGGCTTCAGCGCCTTCGACGGCCTGATGCGCGGCGAGAACACCGGCAAGATGATCGTTTCGCTCGTCTGACCGCAGGCTCGTCCGTCAAGGACAGCTCCGTCACGGACAACGTCCGTACCCACAGGAGGAGTACCCCGCATGAGCATCCCGAACATAACCGTCGCCTACACCGCCGTCGCCACCGCCGAGAACGGCCGTGACGGCCGGGTGTACTCCGACGACGGAAACCTCGACGTCGTCGTCAACCCGCCGAAGGCGATGGGCGGCAGCGGCAACGGCACCAACCCCGAGCAGCTCTTCGCGGCCGGCTACAGCGCCTGCTTCCAGAGCGCCCTCGGCGTCGTGGCCCGGCAGAAGAAGATCAGCATCGCCGGGTCCACCGTGACCGCGTCGGTCGGTATCGGCCAGGCGGACACCGGTGGCTTCGGCCTGGAGGTCGCGCTCACCGTCTCCATCCCGGACGTCGGCACGGAGACCGCGCGTGAACTCGTGGAGCAGGCCCACCAGGTCTGCCCGTACTCCAACGCCACCCGCGGCAACATCAAGGTCGACCTCGTCGTCGCCTGACCCCGCGCACCACGGCAGGCCGCACCCCCCGGACACCCACTGGCGGCGTCCAGGGGGTGCGCACGTACCCTGGCGCCATGAGCGATCTCGCGGCCGGATTCGGCTACTTGCTGAAGGGACAGCGCTGGGTCGTCCGGCACGGCCGCTGGTTCGGGTTCGGACTGCTGCCGGGGCTGATCACCCTCGTCCTGTACCTCGGTGCACTCGTCGGACTCGCCTACGGCGCCGACGACTTGGCCGACTGGTCCACCCCGTTCGCCGACGACTGGTCGCAGCCCTGGCTCGGCCTGCTCCGCAACACGCTGACCGTACTGGTCTTCGTCTTCGGGCTGTTCCTCGCCGTCATCACCTTCACCGCCGTCACCCTCCTGGTCGGCCAGCCGTTCTACGAGTCGCTCTCCGAGGAGGTCGACCGCAGCGAAGGCGGCGAGGTCCCCGAGTCCGGGCTCCCGCTCTGGCGCGAACTCTGGGTGTCCGCCCGGGACTCCGTCCGCATCCTGGTGCGGGTCTCCCTCTACGGCATCCTCCTCTTCGCCCTGGGATTCATCCCGGTGGCCGGACAGACCGTCGTGCCCGCCCTCGGCTTCTGCGTCTCCGGCTACTTCCTCGCCGAGGAACTCACCTCCGTCGCCCTCCAGCGCCGGGGACGCGACCTGCGCGCCCGTCTGGCGCTGCTGCGCGGCCGGCGGGCGCTGGTGCTGGGCTTCGGCGTCCCTCTGACGCTCGCCTTCCTGATCCCGGTCGTCGCGGTGTTCCTGATGCCGGGCGCCGTGGCCGGGGCGACCCTGCTGGTGCGCGACCTCGTCGGCGCGCAGGACGCGCAGGGTCCGCAGGGCGCGGAGGCCAACCCTGGCGCACCGGTCACCTCGCTCCTGAAGCCCGAGGGCGACTGAGGGGCTGACGGGGCCTCTGGTGCCCGGCCCCGGGCAGCAGCCCACGCTCCGCGCGTGGCCCGGTCCGCGCTCGTTGCGCGACTGAATGCGCTGATGTGGGACGTAGTTGGCGCGGTGGTCGCCTCGGCGCCTCCTGGCGGACGGAGAGTACGAAGCCGCCCCGTCCCACCGCACGCGTTCCGGGGCCGGGCGGTCGCGCCAGTCGGCACAGGCTCCGCCAGGAGCCGCCCCATGACCAGCGCGACCCCCGTCGGTATGCGTTCCCGTCCCGTGGGCGGCACCGCGATACCCGCGTCTCCGCCCTCCTCGACACCCCGTGGCCCAAGGGCGACCCGGTGGACTGCCCCGCGGACAACTCACCGGCTGCGGGCCTGCGGTACCACCCTCTCCGCCGCGATCCACGACCCGGTGCGCTCCCAGGCCGTGCGCGCCGCCGCCGCGGCGGCCGGCGCCACCCTCGTCGACCTGCGGGCCTGGATCTGCGACACCCGCGCAGCCCGCTGCCCCGTCGCCGTCGGCAACGTCTCCGTCCACCGCGACACCAGCCACCTCTCGGACGGGCTGCACGACCGCGCCGGCCCCGGTGCTGGAGCCGGTGATCGAGGGCCTGAGGGGAACAGCACAGGCCCTGAAACCCCCGCCCCGGCCCGGCATCCCCTCAGGCTCCGACGTACGCCGCCAGATGCTCGCCCGTGAGGGTGGAGCGGGCGGCGACCAGATCGGCCGGGGTGCCCTCGAAGACGATCCGCCCGCCGTCGTGGCCCGCCCCGGGGCCGAGGTCGACGATCCAGTCGGCATGCGCCATGACCGCCTGGTGGTGCTCCACCACGATCACCGACTTGCCGGAGTCCACGAGCCGGTCGAGCAGCCCGAGCAACTGCTCGACATCGGCGAGGTGCAGACCCGTGGTCGGCTCGTCGAGCAGATAGATCCCGCCCTTCTCGCCCATGTGCGTGGCCAGCTTGAGGCGTTGGCGCTCACCGCCGGAGAGCGTGGTCAACGGCTGCCCCAGGGTGAGGTATCCGAGCCCGACGTCCACCAGCCGGCCGAGGATCCGCTCCGCGGCCGGGGTCGCGGCCTCACCCTCGGCGAAGAACTCCCGCGCCTCGGCCGCCGACATGGCGAGCACCTCGCTGATGTCCCGCCCGCCGAGCCGGTATTCCAGCACCGAATCCTGGTACCGCCGGCCCTCGCATTCCTCGCAGACGGAGGCGACCCCCGCCATCATCGCCAGATCGGTGTAGACGACGCCGATGCCGTTGCAACCGGGGCACGCACCTTCGGAGTTGGCGCTGAAGAGCGCCGGCTTCACCCCGTTGGCCTTCGCGAACGCCTTGCGGACCGGGTCCAGCAGTCCGGTGTACGTCGCCGGATTGCTGCGCCGCGAACCCCGGATCGGGCTCTGGTCCACCGACACCACCTCCCCGCCCCCCGCCTGCCGGGGCAGCGCACCGTGCACCAGCGAGCTCTTGCCGGAACCGGCGACCCCGGTGACGACCGTGAGCACCCCGAGCGGGAGGTCCACGTCCACGTCGCGCAGGTTGTGCGTGGAGGCGCCCCGGATCTCCAGGGCCCCGGTGGGCTTGCGCACCTCGTCCTTCAGCTTCGCCCGGTCGTCGAAGTGGCGGCCGGTGACCGTGTCGCTCTTCCGCAGTCCCTCCACGGTCCCCTCGAAGCAGACCGTGCCGCCGGCCGCACCGGCGCCGGGACCCAGGTCCACCACATGGTCGGCGATGGAGATCGTCTCCGGCTTGTGCTCCACCACGAGCACGGTGTTGCCCTTGTCCCGCAGCCGCAGCAGCAGGTCGTTCATCCGCTGGATGTCGTGCGGGTGCAGCCCGACGGTCGGCTCGTCGAAGACGTACGTGACGTCGGTGAGCGAGGAGCCGAGGTGGCGGACCATCTTCACGCGCTGCGCCTCGCCGCCCGAGAGCGTGCCGGCCGGGCGGTCGAGCGAGAGGTAGCCGAGGCCGATCTCCACGAACGAGTCGAGCGTCCGCCCCAGCGCGGTGAGCAGCGGCGCCACCGAGGGCTCGTCCAGAGCGGCCAGCCACGCGGCGAGATCGCTGATCTGCATCGTGCAGGCGTCGGCGATGGAGACGCGCGCGATCTTCGAGGACCGCGCACCCTCGCTGAGCCTGGTGCCCTCGCACTCGGGGCAGGTGGTGAAGGCGACCGCGCGCTCCACGAAGGCCCGGATGTGCGGCTGGAGCGTCTCCTTGTCCTTGGAGAGGAAGGACTTCTGGATCTTGGGGATCAGCCCCTCGTAGGTGAGGTTGACGCCCTCGACCTTCACCTTGGTGGGCTCCCGGTGCAGGAAGTCCTGCATCTCCCTCTCGGTGAAGTCGCGGATCGGCTTGTCCGGGTCGAGGAAGCCGGACTCCGCGTAGACCCGCACGGTCCAGAAGCTGTCGGACTTCCAGCCGGGGATGGTGAACGCGCCCTCGGCCAGCGACTTGGAGTCGTCGTAGAGCTGGGCGAGGTCGATGTCGGAGACGGTGCCCCGGCCCTCGCAGTTCGGGCACATCCCGCCGGTCCGGTTGAACGTGGCCTTCACGGCCTTCTTGTTGCCGCGTTCGACGGTGATGGCGCCGCTCGCCCGTACCGAGGGGACGTTGAACGCGTAGGCGCCCGGCGGGCCGATGTGCGGCTCGCCGAGGCGGCTGAAGAGGATGCGCAGCATGGCGTTGGCGTCGGTGGCGGTCCCGACGGTGGAGCGGGTGTCGCCGCCGAGGCGCTGCTGGTCGACGAGGATCGCGGTGGTCAGGCCGTCGAGCACGTCCACCTCGGGCCGTGCCAGCGTGGGCATGAAGCCCTGCACGAAGGCGCTGTACGTCTCGTTGATCAGCCGTTGCGACTCGGCGGCGACGGTGCCGAACACCAGAGAGCTCTTGCCCGAGCCGGAGACGCCGGTGAACACCGTCAGCCGGCGCTTCGGGAGCTCGACATGGACGTCCCTGAGGTTGTTCACCCGCGCGCCGTGCACCCGGATCAGATCGTGGCCGTCCGCACCGCGCTCCGCCGCCGTCCGGCGATCCGTCCCCTGGGCCCTGCTCATGCTGTCTCCTCCTGCGGTGGCGTCCTGGCGCGTACGGGTGTGCCGGCGGTGCGGCGGTCTACGGTGCCACGTTCCGCGGCGTGGCGGGTGTGCGCGTCACTTCTTGTTCTGGGTGAAGCGCAGCATGTTGCCGGACGGGTCGCGGAAGGCGCAGTCGCGGACGCCGTAGGGCTGGTCGAGCGGCTCCTGGATCACTTCGCCGCCTCCTTCGCGGATGCGCTCGAAGGTGGCGTCGACGTCGTCGGTCGAGAAGATGACCCCGCGCAGCAGGCCCTTCGCGAGGAGCTCCGCCACGGCCTGCCGGTCGGCGGCCGAGGCGCCCGGGTCCGCCAGCGGCGGCTCCAGGACGATGTTCACGTCGGGCTGCGAGGGGGAGCCGACGGTCACCCATCGCATCCCCTCGAACCCCACGTCGTTGCGGACTTCGAGTCCGAGCACGTCACGGTAGAAGGGGAGCGCCTTGTCGTGGTCGTCGACGGCGATGAAGGTCTGGGAAAGGTTGATGTCCATGCGTTTCACGCTACGGGCGGGGTCATCGTTTCGCTTCTCCATTCCTGACCGGTCGCGTGTGGATCTTCGCGACGCAGGCGGGGACGGCCGCGCCCGCCTCGTGGGAGCGCGCCCGGTAGGCGCTCGGGCTCTCGCCGACCAGTTCGGTGAAGCGCGAGCTGAAGGACCCCAGCGAGGTACAGCCGACCTCGAAGCAGACCTCGGTGACCGACAGGTCGCCCCGCCGCAGCAGCGCTTTCGCCCGCTCGATCCGGCGGGTCATGAGGTAGTTGTACGGGGTCTCCCCGTAAGCCGTCTTGAAGCTGCGGGAGAAGTGGCCCGCCGACATCAGGGCGGTACGGGCCAGCGCGGGGACGTCGAGCGGCTCGGCGTACTCGCGGTCCATCCGGTCGCGGGCCCGGCGCAGTCTGCGGAGGTCTTCCAACGACGTCATCCGGCCACCTTCGCACGGGCCCACCGGCCGCGCCCGGCACTTCGGGGGATCAGGGGCAGTCGTCATGTGCATGGTCGCGCTGTTCCCGGGTACGTACCGGGTCCGGGACGGTCCACGCGACCGAGGAGCCCCGCAGCGGACCTGACACCGCTGCGGGGCTCCTCCCCGTCCCCGCCCCGCCTCCGCCCCGGCGGGGGTCAGCGCACGGAGAAGCCGTACTCCGTCGTCGAGACGTACTCCTCGCCCGGCCTCAGTACCGTGCTCGGGAAGTGGGGCCGGTTCGGCGAGTCCGGGAAGTGCTGGGTCTCCAGCGCGATCCCGGCCGACGGCACGAAGGGGCCGCCGCCGAGGTGGTCGGCGGTGTAGAGCTGGATGCCCGGCTCGGTCGTACGCACCGTCAGCGCCCGCCCGGAGCCCGCGTCGTACAGCTCGGCGGAGACCTCCGCGAGCTCGCCCGGAGCGTCCAGGACGTAGTTGTGGTCGTAGCCCGGGCCCACCGGCTTCGGCCGGCGGAAGTCGAACCGGGTGCCGTCCACCGGGGCGAGTTCGCCGGTCGGCAGGGAGGCGGCGTCCACCGGGGTGATCCGCCCGGCCGCGATCCGCAGCTCGTGCCCGAGCGCGCTGCCGGTGCCCGCGCCGGCCAGGTTCCAGTACGTGTGGTTGGTGAGGTTCACGACGGTCGGCGCGTCGGTCGTCGCCCGGTAGCCGATCCGCAGCGACCCGCCCGGCTCCAGCGTGTACGTCACCGAGACCGCGAGCCGCCCGGGGAAACCCTCCTCGCCGTCCTCGGCGACGAGGTGCAGCTCCACCCCGCCGTCCACCTCGCGGGCCGCCCAGACCCGCTTGTCGAAGCCTCGCGCCCCGCCGTGCAGCTGGTTGGGGCCCTCGTTGGCGGTGAGCCGGTGGGTGCGGCCGTCGAGCTCGAAGGAGGCGCCGCCGATGCGGTTCGCGTACCGCCCGCAGACCGCGCCGAAGAAGGGCGAGGCGTGGGTGAGGTACCCGGCGAGGTCCGGCAGTCCGAGGACGATCTCCCCGGCCGTCCCGTCCCGGTCCGGCACCTCGACGGACTGCTGAATCGCGCCGTACGTCAGCAGACGTACCCGGGTCCCGTCGCGCTCCAGGGTCCAGCGCTCCACGGACGTACCGTCCGGGAGAGTGCCGAACGGGTCGCTGCTGATCGTCGTCACCGTACTCATGATCGGACTTTACGCTGGTGGGGCGGCTGCCGTGACATTGCGGTAGGCGATCTCCGCCAGCCGGGCCTGCCCGTCGCGCCCCGGGTGGAACCAGTCCCACGGGCTGAGTTGGGCGCCGGTGAACGGATAGTCGTAGACCGCGTCGCCGTCGTACCGGCAGAGCTCGTCCCCTGCGCACACCTCCCGCAGCACCTCGTTGTACTCCACCACCCGCTCGCGCACGGCGGCACGCCGGGCGGTGGCGGCGGCCCCCATGTTGTCGGCGTCGGCCAGCATCGACTTGCAGATCCCGAGCTTCCAGACCTGCTTGCCCAGCGGGTTGCGGCGCCCGGTCGACCAGAGCCGCCACAGGTCCGGCACGCTCGACACGTACACCTGCGCCTTCGGGACGGCGGCCCGCAACTGCCGCAGCGACAGATCGAAGGAGAACCGGAAGTCCTCCACGGGTGTCATGGATGCCACCGAGCCCCGGCAGGCGTCGTTGGCCCCGATCATCACCGTCACCAGCTCCGGCCGCTCCCGCGCCGCCTCGGCCATCTGCTCCGGCAACTGGGCGATCCTCGCGCCCGACACGGCGTGGTTCCAGCTGTGCGACGCCACCTCGGACGGGCCGAGGAGCCGGGCGGCGAGACTGTGCACCGCACTGTCCGTCCCGGTGGCCCAGGAGACCTCGGGGCAGTCGGCCAGTACCGAGCAGGCGTCGAACCCCCGGGTCATCGAATCGCCGACCGCCGCGACCGAGCCCGGACGGCGGTTCCACACCGGACCGGCGGGCGCCGCGGCCGTGGCGCGACCGGCGCCCTTCGGTGCGCTCTTCGCGCCCCCGTCCGCCCCGCCGGAACACCCCGTCAGCACGAGTGCGCCGGCGCACGCCCATGCCGCCATACCGGTGACGGCGGTCCGCGGGCGGTGACCCTGCCGTGTGTGCTCCGGCATCTTCAACCTCCGGTCGTTCCTGGCCTATGCCGCTGGTCATGGCCCCCGGCACACCTCGTACGCGCAGGCGTGCGCCGGGCGTGCTCCGCCGGGTGAAAGCGGGCGAATGAGGGGCTCGGGACCGACCGTACGTCACACGTCCGGCCCCGGCGCACGGTAGCTTTTTCCCGGAGAGCCAGTGAGGCCCGCCCGCCCGTGCCCCGCACGGGAGGTCCGGTAAGTTACCTCACGTCACATACTGTCCGTTTTCTGGAGATTATCTCCCGATGCTGTTTACTGATGACAACCTCGGGAGCCGGCCGGGAACAGGCGGTACGGGCGCGAGGCCGCTGGGTAAGGCGTACCTCGTCCCACACGGGAGGTTCCGGTGACGACACGTGGAGTCCTGTACGTACACTCCGCACCGCGCGCGCTCTGTCCGCACATCGAATGGGCGGTGGCAGGCGTACTCGGGGTGCGGGTCCAGTTGGACTGGATCAGACAGCCGGCCGCGCCCGGCACCTGGCGGTCCGAGTTCTCCTGGCGGGGCCGCGCCGGCACCGCCTCGGAACTGGCCTCCGCCCTGCGCGGCTGGGACCTCCTGCGCTTCGAGGTGACCGCCGAACCGTGTGCCACGGCCGAGGGCGAGCGCTACAGCTCCACCCCCACGCTCGGCATCTTCCATGCCGTCACCGGCATGAACGGCGACATCCTCGTCCCCGAGGACCGGCTGCGGGCCGCCCTGACGCGCTCCGTGCGCGGGGAGTCGGACCTGGAGTCGGAGGTCGCCGGGCTCATCGGCAAACCCTGGGACGACGAGCTGGAGTCCTTCCGGCACGCCGGCGAGGGCGCCCCGGTCCGCTGGCTGCACCAGGTGGTCTGAAGCCCGCGCGCGCCGCCGGGACCACGGGCCACCGGAAGATCGCGGGGTGTCAGGAGCCGCGTTCCGCATGGTGAATCACCGGCGACCGAGGAGCGCGGCCTCACTACGCTGCGCACGCATGACCTTCCACGAGGTGCGCGGCACCACCCTCCGCCACGACGACACCGGCCCCCGCGACGGAACACCCGTCGTCCTGATCCACGGCCACCCCTTCGACCGCACGCTCTGGGCTCCGCAGGTCCGGGCGCTGGCGGCGGCCGGATACCGGGTGATCACCCCGGACCTGCGCGGTTACGGCGCGAGCGGGGTGACGGAGGGGACGGTGTACCTCTCCGACTTCGCCGACGACCTCGCCGCCCTCCTCGACCACCTCGGCCTCGCGGACGCGGTCGTCGGAGGTGTCTCGATGGGCGGTCAGATCGCCCTGGAATTCCGGCGGCTCCACCCCGGGCGGGTACGCGCGCTGGTCCTCTCCGACACCTCGGCGCCGCCGGAGACGGAGGACGGCAAGGCGTACCGCAACGAGCTCGCCGACCGGCTGCTCGCCGAGGGCATGGGCGGGTACGCCGCCGAGGTCATCGACAAGATGCTCGCCGCCTACAACGTGACCGCCCTGCCCGAGGTGGCCGACCGGGTGCTCGCGATGATGCGGTCCACCGACCCGCGCGGTGCCGCCGCCGCGCTCCGGGGCCGCGCCGAACGCCCCGACCTGCGGCCCGTGCTGGCCGCCGCCGACATCCCCGTACTCGTCGTCGTCGGCGCCGACGACGTGTACACCCCGCTCGCCGACGCCGAGGAGATACGCCGCCACGCCCCGCACGCACGGCTCGAAGTGATCGAAGGCGCCGGCCACCTGCCGGGCGCGGAGCAGCCCGAGCGGTTCAACGCGGTCCTGCTCGACTTCCTCACCCGGCAGGTGACGGGAGCCCGATGACCGGACCGCACCCGCTGCTCGCGCTCTTCCTCGACGCCGCCGAGGGACGCTTCCCGCCCGTCGACGGCTCGGTGACGCTGCTACCGCCCCTGCCCGGCGGGCTGGAGTGCTCCGTCGCGTTCACCGGCCACGCCGTCGTCGCCACCGCACTCCCCGCCGAGGAGGTCCTCGGGGCCGGCCCGGACGGCTTCGGAGCCTCGCTCGCACCGGACTTCCTGCGCCTGCTGTGCGGCCCGCACGGCACGGTCGGCGTCACCGACGCGACCCTCACCGCACGGGGCACCGGCGGCCCGCCCCGCCTCGGCCCGCTGGACGGCCACGACGAGCACCCGCGCGTCCGGCACGCCCGCCGCCTGCGCCGGAACGTCCGGGTGTACGGCGACGAGCGAGGCATGATCACCCTCGCCGAAGGGCTCGCGGGGCGCCCGGAGCTCAGCATCGAACTCCACGATCCCGGGGCCCGCGCTCCCGGGCGGGGGCGCGGGCTGCTCGCCGACGCCCTCACCCTCGTACCGTCCGCCAGCCCCGTCTTCGCGGCCGTCTCCCCGGGCAACGCCCGCTCCCTGCGCGGCTTCCTCGCCGCCGGGTTCGTACCGGTCGGCAGTGAGGTGATCGTCGAACCCGGCCGGGCGTGAGGCTCCCGGGAACGACGATGCCCGCCTCTCCGGAGAACCGGGGGGCGGGCATCGTCGTGGCGAACCGAGCAGAAACGATCAGACGCTGCGGAAGGCCAGGACCACGTTGTGGCCGCCGAAGCCGAACGAGTTGTTGATCGCGGCGATCGAACCCTCGGGCAGCGGCTGCGGCTTGTCGCGGACGATGTTCGCCGTCACGTCGTCGTCGAGGTTCTCGATGTTGGTGGTCGGCGGGGCCATCCGGTGGTGCAGCGCGAGGACCGTGGCCACGGTCTCGATGCCGCCCGCACCACCCAGCAGGTGGCCCGTCATCGACTTGGTCGCGGAGATCGCGACGTGGTCGAGGTCGTCGCCCAGGACCGAGCTGAGCGCCTTCAGCTCGGCCACGTCGCCCTGCGGCGTGGACGTGGCGTGCGCGTTGAGGTGGACGATCTCGGACGGCTTGAGGTCCGTGGTGTCCAGCAGGTTGCGCATGGCCGCGGCGATGCCCCGGCCGGTCGGCTCGGGCTGCGCGATGTGGTGGGCGTCGGCGGACAGGCCCTGGCCCAGCACCTCGCAGTAGACCTTGGCGCCGCGCGCGGCGGCGTGCTCGGCCGACTCCAGGATCACGACGCCCGCGCCCTCGCCGAGGACGAAGCCGTCACGGCCCGTGTCGTACGGCCGCGAGGCCTTCTGGGGCTCGTCGTTGTTCTTGGACATCGCCATCATGTTGGCGAAGGCAGCGATCGGCAGCGGGTGGATGGCCGCCTCGGTACCACCGGCGACGACCACGTCGGCACGGCCGGTACGGATCATCTCGACGGCGTACCCGATGGCCTCGGCCCCCGACGCACAGGCGGAGACCGGGGTGTGGACACCGGCCTGGGCGTTGACCTCCAGGCCGACGTTGGCCGCCGGGCCGTTCGGCATGAGCATGGGGACGGTGTGCGGGGAGACGCGGCGTACGCCCTTCTCCTTCAGCACGTCGTACTGGTCGAGCAGTGTGATCACGCCACCGATGCCGGAGGCGATGACCGTGCCCAGCCGCTCGGGCTCGATCGTGTCGTCCTCACCGGCCTTGCCGGTGAAGCCGGCGTCCGCCCACGCCTCGCGAGCCGCGATCAGCGCGAACTGCGCTGAGCGGTCCAGCTTGCGGGCGAGCGGGCGGGGCAGAACGTCGCCCGGGTCAACCGCCGCCAACGCGGCGATCCGGACGGGCAGTTCGGCGAAACGCTCGCCTTCGAGGGGCTTGATGCCGGAACGGCCGGCCATCAACCCCTCCCAGGTCGATGCGGAGTCGCCACCCAGCGGAGTGGTTGCGCCGATACCGGTGACGACCACGGTGCGATTGGTCGAGTTCACTGGAAAATCTTCTCCACGTGTAGAGGGTCGTGAATCAGCGGCGCCACCGCCGGGTGGCGACACACGAACAGGCCTGGGATCAGGCCTGGTTCTTCAGGATGTAGTCGGCAGCGTCGCCGACCGTCTTGAGGTTCTTGACGGACTCGTCGGGGATCTTGACGTCGAAGCGCTCCTCGGCGGCGACGACGACCTCGACCATGGACAGCGAGTCGACGTCCAGGTCGTCGGTGAAGGACTTGTCCAGCTGGACGTCCTCGACCGGGATACCGGCGATCTCGTTGACGATCTCGGCGAGACCGGTGACGATCTCTTCCTGGGTGGCGGCCATGTTGGCGCTCCTTCGATAAGTGTCTACTGGGTTCTGACGTCCGGACCGAGAACCCCGATGGTGCTGGATCTTCTCGTTCGGACCGGCGAAAAGCCTTAGGGGAGAGTAACGACCGTCGCGGCGAAGACGAGACCCGCCCCGAAGCCGATGACGAGGGCGGTATCGCCGCTCTTCGCCTGCCCGGTCGCCAGGAGCCGCTCCATAGCGAGCGGGATCGAGGCGGCGGAGGTGTTGCCGGTCGTCTCCACGTCGCGGGCGACGATGACGTTCTCCGGCAGTTTGAGGGTCTTCACCATCGAGTCGATGATCCGCATGTTGGCCTGGTGCGGAATGAAGACGTCCAGGTCTTCCGGAGCGACCCCGGCGGCTTCCAGCGCCTGCTGGGCCACCTTCGCCATCTCGTAGACGGCCCAGCGGAAGACCGCCTGGCCCTCCTGCGTGATGGCCGGGAACTTCTCCGGGCGCTCGGCGTGGAACTGGTCCCACGACACGGTCTGCTTGATGGTGTCCGACTTGTCGCCCTCGGAGCCCCAGACGGTCGGGCCCATGGCCGGTACCTTCGACGGGCCGACGACGACCGCGCCCGCTCCGTCACCGAAGAGGAAGGCCGTGGCACGGTCGGACAGGTCGGTGAGGTCGCTGAGCCGCTCCACACCGATGACGAGGACGTACTTCGCGGAACCGTCGACGACCATGCCCTTGGCGAGCGTCAGGCCGTAACCGAAGCCCGCGCAGCCGGCCGAGATGTCGAAGGCCGCGGGCTTGCCCGCGCCGATCTTGTGCGCGATCTCGGTGGCGACGGCCGGGGTCTGCTTGAAGTGCGAGACGGTGGAGACGATCACACCGCCGATCTGCTCCGGGGTGATCCCCGCGTCGGCGATGGCCTTGCCGGCGGCCTCCACGGACATCGCGGACACGGTCTCCTCGTCGGAGGCCCAGTGCCGGGTGGCGATGCCGGAGCGTGAGCGGATCCACTCGTCGGACGAGTCGATCGTTTCGAGGATCACCTCGTTCGGCACCACGCGGGTCGGGCGGTAACCGCCGACACCCATGATGCGTGCGTACGGGGCGCCCTGGCTGGGCTTGATCTTCGACATGCTCGTGCTCCTTAGGCGGACGCGTGCTCGGAGATGAGCGCGCGGGCCGCGTCGAGGTCGTCGGGGGTCTTGAGCGCGAGGGTCTGGACGCCGGGCAGCGCACGCTTGGCGAGCCCGGTGAGGGTGCCCCCGGGGCACACCTCGATGAGCGCGGTCACACCGAGCTGCTTGAACGTCTCCATGCACAGGTCCCAGCGGACCGGGTTCGCGACCTGCCCGACCAGGCGCTCGACGACCTCGGCGCCCGTCGCGACCGTCTTGCCGTCCGCGTTCGACACGTACGTCACGGTGGGATCGGCGATCTCCAGCCCCCGGGCCGCTTCGCGCAGCCGCTCGACAGCCGGCGCCATGTGGTGCGTGTGGAACGCCCCGGCGACCTTGAGCGGCACCACGCGGCGCACACCCTCCGGCTTGTTCTCGGTCAGCGCGGCGATCTGGGCGGCCGTGCCCGCGGCGACGATCTGACCGCCACCGTTCACGTTGGCCGGCGTCAGCCCGAGGCTCTCCAGGTGCGGGACCGTGACGTCCGGGTCGCCGCCGAGCAGCGCGGCCATGCCGGTCTCGGTGACCGCGGCGGCGTCGGCCATCGCGAGCCCGCGGGCCCGGACCAGACGGAGCGCGGCCTCGTCGCCGAGCACACCGGCGTACGCGGCGGCGGTGATCTCGCCGACGCTGTGCCCGGCGACGACGGCGGGCGACGCGTTCAGCGCGGACGCGGAGAGGAGACCCGCGGCCACCAGCAGGGGCTGAGCCACCGCCGTGTCACGGATCTCGTCGGCGTCGGCCTTCGTGCCGTAGTGGGCGAGGTCGAGCCCGATGGCGTCGGACCAGGCCGCGATGCGGTCGGTGGCACCGGGAAGGTCGAGCCAGGGAGTCAGGAAGCCGGGCGTCTGAGCGCCTTGGCCGGGAGCGACGAGTACGAGCACCCTCACACTCTCTCTTGCGGACGGTCCCGTACGCCCGTGGGGACAGGGACGAAGAACCGTCAGGGGAATTGTTGAAGTCCGACAAAAGTCTAGGACTGGCCGTCTCTCGCGGCCAAGCGCCCCAGGATCAGCGCGATCCGGAGCGTGAACGCGGACCGTACGTCGGACGGCGACCAGCCGGTGACGTCCGTCACACGTCGTAGCCGGTAGCGCACGGTGTTGGGGTGCACGAACAGCATTCGGGCGGCACCTTCCAGGCTGCTCGCCTGTTCCAGGTAGACACTCAGAGTCTCCAGGAGCGCGGACCCGGCCTCCTCCAGAGGGCTGTAGATCTCCTCCACCAACTGATCCCGCGCGGCAGGGTCTCCGGCCATCGCGCGCTCCGGCAGGAGGTCGTCGGCCAGGACCGGACGCGGGGCGTCCTGCCAGGCGATGCACGCCTTCAGCCCGGCAGCCGCCGCCTGCGCGGACCGGGTCGCCGCCAGCAGGTCGGGCACCACCGGTCCGGCGACGACCGGACCGGCCGCGTACGGGCCGATCAGGCCCCGCGCGACCTGGAGCGGGTTGTCGCTGCCGCCCGCGATGACCACCAGCCGATTGCCCAGCACCCCGGTCAGTACCTGCACCTTGGAGCCGCGCGCCGCACGCCGGATGGCCTCGACCGTCAGTTCGCTGTCCCCGTCCGGGGCGGTACCGAGGATCACGCAGACGTGCTCGGGGGAGTTCCAGCCGAGCGCGGCGGCCCGGGAGATCGCCCCCTCGTCCGCCTCGCCGGACAGGACCGCGTTGACCACGAGCGATTCGAGCCGGGCGTCCCACGCGCCGCGCGCCTCGGCCGCCTGCGCGTAGACCTGGGCGGTCGCGAAGGCGATCTCCCGGGCGTAGACGAGCAGGGCCTCACGCAGTACCGACTCGTCGCCCGGTGCGGCGACCTCCTCGATCGCCGCTTCCATGACCTCGATCGTCGTACGGACCATCTCGACCGTCTGCCGCAGGGTGATCGCCCTGGTCAGCTCGCGCGGGGCCGTACCGAAAACATCGGTGGAGATCGCCTGCGGGGTCTCCGGATGCCGGAACCACTCGGTGAACGCGGCGATGCCCGCCTGCGCCACCAGGCCGATCCAGGACCGGTTCTCCGGGGGCATCGCCCGGTACCACGGCAGCGTCTCGTCCATGCGGGCGATGGCGTTCGCCGACAGCCGGCCGGAGGACTGCTCCAGCCGTTTCAGGGTCGCGGCATGCAGATGGGCGTCATGGGCGGCGCGCTGCGCGGGATCGGGTCGGGGCACGGAGACAAGACTGCCTTATCCGGGCAGAGGGACGGAGGGGCGGGGCGGGTGAGGGGCGCGGAGACGTCGTCGTACGGGCCGGGCCGGCTCCGGCCGTTCCGGGGCGGGGCGGCTGCCCCGGCGCCCGGCTACGGTGGGGGCGTGATGTCCGTACACCGCGCGCAGAGCCGGTACGAGGGCGGGGACCGGGCGGCGGGGATCGAATCCCGGCACGCCTTCTCCTTCGGTTCCTTCTACGACCCCGACAACCTCCGCTTCGGCGCGATCCTCGCCTGCAACGAGGAGCGGCTCGCCCCCGGCGCGGGCTTCGACGAGCATCCGCACAGCCACACCGAGATCGTCACGTGGGTGGTGGAGGGCGAGCTCACCCACCGCGATTCGGCCGGTCACACCCGGGTGGTGCGCGCCGGTGACGTACAGCACCTCAGTGCGGCGGCCGGGGTCCGGCACGTCGAACGCAACGACGGCGACGCGCCTTTGGTGTTCCTCCAGATGTGGCTGGCGCCGCTGGAGGCCGGGGGCGAGCCCGCCTACGCCGTCGTCCCCGGCATCGCCGACTCCACCCCGTACGCCCTGCCCGCCGCCGGGGCGATGCTGCACGTGCGACGGCTCGCACCGGGCGAGCGCGCGGCGGTCCCGGACGCGGTGCGGGCGTACGTGCACGTGGTGGTCGGCGAGGTGGACCTCGGCGGCGAACGCCTCGGGCCGGGGGACTCCGCCCGGATCACCGGGGCCGAGGGACTGGAACTGCGGGCGCGGGGCCCGGCCCAGGTGCTGGTCTGGGAGCTGGCGGGCTGAACGCGGGCCCAGCCGGGCAGCCCGGGAGGATCAGGCGGTCGGGGCGGCGAAATAGTGCCCCTTGTCGAGGTCGTCGAGGAGGCCCGGCCGGGTCGGCCGCCACCCCAGCAGTGCGCGGGTGCGCACGCCCGAGGTCGGGCCGTCCAGGGCGAGGAGCGCCGCGAGCCAGTCGAAGTGCGCGGCCGCGTCGGCGGGGTCCACGGACCCCACGGGCAGGCCGAGGTGCCGGCCGATCACCTCCGCGACCGCATGGATGGGTACCCCCTCGTCCGCGACCGCGTGCAGGACCGAGCCCGCCGGAGCGCCCTCCAGGGCGAGGCGGAAAAGGTGCGCGGCGTCGTCGCGGTGCACGGCGGGCCAGCGGTTGGCGCCGTCGCCGATGTAGCCGGAGACCCCCTTCGCGCGGGCGGTCGCCACGATCGCGGCGAGGAAGCCGTGGTCGCCGTCCCCGTGCACGGTCGGGGGGAGCCGTACGACCGAGGCGCGGACGCCACGGTCGGCGAGGGCGAGGGCCGCCCGCGCGTTGTCCATCCGCTTCGACGGGCCCGAGTCCAGGGCGCTCGCGTCGGACGGGGCCGACGCCCGGCCGTCCTCCTCGGTCGCGAGCCGGCCGGGCGCGATCCCGAAGGTCCCCGAGGCGATGAGCAGGGGGCGGCCCGAGCCGGCGAGCGCGTCGCCGAGGGTGTCGATCGCACGGCGGTCCGCGTCGGCGGCGGCGTCGAACTCGCCCGTGAACGCGAGCTCGTGCTTGAAGGCGAGGTGGATCACGCCGTCCGACTCGGCCGCCGCGTCCCGCAGGACGTCGAGGTCGTCGAGCGAGCCGTGGCGCGTCTCGGCGCCCGCCTCGGCGAGCGCGAGGGCGGAATGCTCCGAGCGGGCGAGGCCGACCACTTGGTGACCTGCGGCGATGAGCTCCGGAACAACGGCCGAGCCGATCCAGCCGGACGCGCCGGTGACGAATACACGCATGGGGAGGAACCTCCACGAGGGGTGGGGTGGCCGTCCTGGTCGCGGGCGCCGTGGCTCGGGGAATCCGGCCTCGGAGCGCGACGGGCGAACCGATGTCAGTGACTGTCGTCGTGTTCACCAACGTACACCTGATGTCAGTGACTGTCATCGCGTAGGATCGAGGCCATGGGTCGATGGGAGCCGAACGCGCGCGGACGTCTGGAACAGGCGGCCATGGAGCTCTACGGCGAGCACGGCTACGAACAGACCACCGCCGCCCAGATCGCCGCTCGCGCCGGAGTCACCGAGCGCACCTTCTTCCGGCACTGCGCCGACAAGCGCGAGGTGCTGTTCGGCGGTGCGCGGCAGCTGGAGCAGGCCTTCGTGGACGCCCTCGGAGCCGCCCCGGCCACAGCGGTCCCGATCGACGCCATGGCTTCCGCCCTGGAGAGCGTCGCCGTGTTCTTCGACGACCGCCACGCCTTCGCCCGGCAACGCCAGGCCGTCATCGTCGCGAGCTGCGAGTTGCGCGAACGCGAGCTGATCAAGCTCGCGTCACTGGTCGCCGCCCTGACGGCGACGCTCCGCGGACGCGGCGTCCCGGAACCTGCCGCGAGCCTCACCGCGGAAGCGGGCATCGCCGTCTTCAAGGTCGGCTTCGAACGCTGGGTGGCCGAGGACGGGACCCGCTCCCTGGCGGACTTCCTGCGGGAGTCGCTGGACGGGCTGAAGGCGGTCATGGCGGTTACGGCCGAGTAGCGGGTCACCGCTGGGCCGTGTGGTGAAAGCCCCGCCCGTCAGCCGGCGCCCGGCACGCACGCTCGCCGCTTCGGTGAGGTCACATCGCTACGCCCGGGCAGAGAACGGGATCTCCCCACCGGGCCGGATCGTCATGTGACCCGCCGTGCCGGGCCACCGGGCAGGGGGTGTCCGAAACCAGCAGACGCCGAGGGGAGTTGATGGTCAGTGACGCGATGGGCGCCCCAGGCCGGGCGGTCGGGCGCAGGTGGGGGAAGAAGGTGAACAGTCCGGCGAGGGCGGTCCGCAGCTGGAGGCGGGCGAGCGGGGCGCCGAGACAGTAGTGGGGGCCACGCCCGAAGGCGAGATGGCGTGGCGGCGCGCTCGCGGTGAACCGGTCCCCGGCGGTACGGCGGGGGTCCAGGTTGGCGGCCGTGTAACAGAGCAGAAGGGCGTCGCCCTCGCGGACCCGCTGCCCGCCCAGCGTCACGTCCCGGCGGGGGAAGGCGAAGGGCAGGGCGAAGACGCTGGAGTCGTACCGCAGGGCCTCCTCCACCACGTCCTCCCAGGACACCTCGCCGACCAGGACGCCCCGCAACCGGTCGGGATGGCCCAGCAGGGCGCGGACGGCGTTGACGAGCGCGGCGACCGTCGTGTCGAATCCGGCGGCGAGGAAGAGCCAGAGGGTGTCCTGCGCCTCCTGCCGGGTCAAGGCGTCGGCCTCCACGGACCGGGCGAGATCCGCCACCAGGCCGCCCGGCCCGTCCGGACGTTCCAGGAGGTCTCCGAGAAACCCACGGATCTCGGCACTCAGCCTGCGGGACTCGTCCGGGGTGAGAGCCGCCCGGGAGAGGGCGCGGTGCACCAGGGAACTTGCCGCCGCACGTTCCGCCGCCGGGACACCGAGGAGCGAGCAGAGCACGTCCAACGCCAACGGGAGCGCGAAATCCGCCCGCAGGTCGAAGGGGCGCCCTGCCGCGAGCAGCCCGTCGAGCAGCCGGCCGACGGCGCTCTCCACCTCCGGCCGCAGCCGACGGATGTTCCCGGGAGTGAAGGCCGATGCCGCCGTACGCCGGAGCCGGGTGTGGTCCGCACCGTCGGCGGTGAGCATCCACTGCCGGTTAAGGTGGTCGGTCATGGGCCAGTCCGGCGGGATCTCCCCGTCCCGCAGCGCCCGGAAGTGCAGCGGGGACCGCGAGAACAACGGGTCGCTCAGCACCGTTTCCAGTTCGTCGTAGCCGACCACGGCCCAGCAGTCGACGCCTCCCGGCCACTGGGCGGGGACGACGCTGCCGTACGCGTGGAGCGCTGTGGCCTGCTCACGCAGGTCCGCGCGGGGGTCGAGGAGGACGCGGGACACGGGGTGCCTTCCGGTGGAGGAGTCGAGCGGGCAGGAGGACGGCGACGAATCGATCGCGTGCGGTCGCCCTGTGACCGTGTCGCGCCGAGGTGCCCGGCGGCAAGTGCGCAGAGCGCGCGCCGTGGCCGAATCGGGAGCGGCCACGGCGCGGCACGGGTCGCGCGTATCCGGGACCGGGACTCGCCAGGACTCCTCGGGTACCTCCGGCGTCCCGCTCGGTCTTCACACGGGGCCGGCCGGGAAACCGGTGGGAGCGTGGGTGACCGCCTCCCAAGTCGGCCCGGTGCCGGGTGACTTCATGGGCGAGCTGAGGCCGGTCCTTCGCTATGCTCCGCGCCCATGAAGCGAAGACGGTCCAAGAGACTGTCCAGGGATCTGGTCGGAGCGGCCCTGACCGGTGACGCGGCGGGAGTCCGCACCCTTCTGCGCGCCGGAGCCGACCCGGAGGGGACCGACTCGGAGGGGACCGACTCGGACGGCACCACACCGCTCTACGCGGCGGCGGTCCAGGGCGACGCGGAGGCGGTCGGCATCCTCCTGCGGGCCGGTGCCGATCCGGACACCGAGAGCGGTGGCCCCGGCAGCGAGGGAACACCCCTGTGCGCAGCGGCCTGTTGGGGACACACGGACGTCGTACGCGCACTCCTGGCCGCAGGCGCGGTGCCGGATCTCCGCGAGGATGACGGCACCGGGCGGACGCCCCTCGAATGGGCGATGGCCGGGCCCTGGCCGGAGACGGTCGCGGTGCTGGAGGGCGCGGGGGCGCTGCTTCGGACAAGTGGGTCGTGACGGGCACGAGGGTGTGGGCGCCATGGCGTCACCCCCGTAAGGGATCGTCGTTCTCCCGCCGTGCGGTGGAGTTTCCCGGCGTCGCTCGGCGGAGGAGATCGGCGCCCATTGCGTCGGTGCGGTCCGCCCGGCCGCCGAGGCGGTGGACCAGCACCCATCTGCCGTCCTGCGTGGCCCCGGCGAAGACGGAGGCGTCGCCGGTAGCGCCGTTGTGCCAGACCACGGTTCCGGCTCGCTGCCAACTCAGTGCGGGCTCACCGAATTTACGTTCGATCAGGAGTGCGGTCACCAACTGGGCGGCGGCCCTCGGGGTGGCCCAGAGGCCGCCGGCGGGCAGGATGGCGCCGCTCATGGTCCAAGGGCGTCGTGGGCGACCCAGCAACCCACGACTGTGGAGACGCTTGTC
This sequence comes from Streptomyces sp. NPDC060198, assembly GCF_042728415.1. Taxonomy (NCBI): domain Bacteria; kingdom Bacillati; phylum Actinomycetota; class Actinomycetes; order Kitasatosporales; family Streptomycetaceae; genus Streptomyces; species Streptomyces sp. NPDC060198. The sequence goes on from NZ_JBHWZJ010000001.1 coordinate 84,635, forward strand.
CGACGGGGGATCGCCGGATATCTCGGCGATGTCCAGGGGTGCGAGTACGTAGTGGTGCAGGAGTTCTTCGTAGGTCATGCCCGAAGCGGACGCCAACGCCGAGCCGAGGATGGCGTATCCGAGGTTGGAGTACGCCTCGGTGCGACCGGGGGCATCGGCGGTGAGGGTGTCGAGTCCCTGGAGCACGGTGTGCAGGGCGGCGGTGTCGAAGTCCGCGTACGGGTCGCACCGCTTCACGTGCGGGGGGAGCCGGGGCAGACCGGAGGTGTGCTGCGCCAGATGCCTCAGGGTGATGCCGGTGCCGGCCGGGACAGGCAGTAACTGCTCCAGAGGCGTGTCCAGTTGGAGCGCGCCCTCCGCCACCATCCGGTCAAGGGCCGTTCCGGTGAGTGTCTTGCTCAGTGACCCGATCTGTACGTATGCGTCCAGGGCGTGTCCGTGGAGGGCCTGAGGGCCTTCGCTGCTGCTGAGGACACAGGTGGGTACGGGGTCCATGAGGAAAGCCCTTCATGAGTGGAACGCGGTGCCCCGGCAGCTTTCCCGCACCCCTGGGACGTGCGAGGGAAAGCGGGCCGGAGTGTGGGGGGTGGTGATGGGCAAGATGTTTCCAGACCCGAGCCGGAGCCGGGGCCTGTGCAACCCACCCCCCATGGCCGCGAGTCCCTCGCGATCTCCGTCCGGCCTCAACCGCACAGCACCGTATACCGGGGTACTGACATCGACGGCGGGAGGGAACTCCGCGGATGTGCCGCCACCTCTACCGGCAAGCTGCCGGGCGGTGTTGTCGCGGCCCGCCGGTCAGGGACCGGTAGTGCGCTCCCCGGGCTTCCACCCCCATGCCGTGAGCATCCCGGCCGACAGCGCGGCGCACTCGTCGGAGACCAGGTACCGGATCGCCGCGTCGATGCCCGCCTCGTCCACCAGGCCGGTGGCGAGCATCGCGGGGCGGCTGCGTTCCCAGGTGTCCGCCCAGAAGCGGCTGATGGGGCTGTCCGGCTGGAGCGGCGGTACGTGGATCTCGGCGGCGACGGGTTCGAGCCCCGCCCCGCGCAGCAGCCGCGGGTAGGACGGCACCCAGGAGACGTCGGTGCCGATCGTGGACCGCAGCCCCTGCCACATCGCCCGCATAGCCGCTGTGTACGGGGTCGCGGGCGTCACGTCGCTCGTCAGGTCCACCGCGTCGCTGAGCACCAGCACCCCGCCCGGAGCCACGAGTCCGGCCAGAGACGTGATCAGGCTCTCGTGCTCGGCCAGGTGCATCAGGACGAAGCGTGCGTGGACGAGGTCGTACCGGCCGGAGAGGGACCCCGGTGCGGTGATGTCGGCCTCCAGCAGGTCGAGCCCGGGTACCGGCCGCTCGCCGAGGAACCGTACGTCGCGGTCGACGGCGAGCACGCTCTCCACCCCGGCCTCGCCCAGCAGCCGGCGGGAGACCGTGCCCGTGCCCGCCCCCACGTCGAGGCAGTGCCACCCGGGTCCGGCACCGAGCGCCCGCAGCCGCGCGAGGCTGATGTCGTCGTAGGCGAGGGCCCCGAAGTCGATGCGCTCGCCTTCGCCCGCCTGCTCGGGGCGGAAGTACGCCTCTCCGTAGCGTCCGCCCTCGAAGGCGCCCTGGCCCGGTGCCGCGCTCACGCCGCCACCCGCGCGGAGCCCGGAGCGGAAGCCGCCCAAGGCGCGTCCGGCGCCCGGTTCTGACCTGGGGGCGGGAACAACGGGAACGGGTCGTCGTGCAGGTGCATGACCGGGCCTCTCCACGCGGTGAGCGGTACCGGGCGGGCCGCCCCCTGAGAGGACCGCCGCCCCACCGAATCCTGCACGGAGGCCCGCCCCCGCGGCCGAGGCGCGCCGAGTCCGTGCCGATCGGCCCCGGACGGGCCGTCAGTCTCCCGTCGTGCTGACCGGGAAGCTCTCGATGCCCAACACGCGCAGCAGTTCCAGCCGTTCGCGGGTCCCGGTGTCGGCGGGGGTGAGTACGAGCAGCATCTGCCGCTGGTCGAGCGTCACCAGGGTCTCGCAGTCCAGGACCAGCCGGCCCACCCGCGGATGGAGCATCTCCTTGCGGTCGGCCCGCCGGACGGCCACCTCGTGCTCGGCCCACAGGCGGCGGAACTCGCCGCTCGCCTCGCTGAGCCGGGCGACGAGGTCGGTGACGGCGGGGTCGTCGCCCCGTCGGCCGGCGACCGCCCGCAGGTCCGCGACGAACTGACGTGACTGGTGCTCGTGCTTCTCCGAGGGGTGGACCGCGCGGGTGGCGGGCTCGGTGAACCAGCGGTGGACGAGGTAGCGCCGGGGCCCGGAGAGGTCGGTGTGGTCGCCGTACAGCAGGAGCGCCATCCGGTTCTGGGCCAGCGCCTCGCCCAGGTCGGACAGGACCAGGGCGGGGGTGTCCCCGAGCAGGTCGAGCATGCGGATCAGCCCGGCCCGCGCCAGCCGGGCCGTGCCGTCCGCCGGAGGCGGCTGGTGTCCCGCCAGGTGGAACAGGTGGGCGCGTTCGTCGTCGCTCAGCCGCAGCGCCCGGGCGAGCGCGGTGAGCAGTTGGAGGCTGGGGCGGCTGCCGCGCCCCTGTTCGAGGCGTACGACGTAGTCCACCGACACCCCCGTGAGCATGGCCACCTCCTCGCGGCGCAGGCCGGGGGTGCGGCGCCGCGAGCCGTCGGGTAGGCCGACCTCGGCCGGCCGGAGGGCCTCGCGGCGGCGGCGCAGGAAGTCCGCGAGGTCGTCCCGTCTCATGGCTTCGCTCATGGATTCTTTTGTAACCGACGCGGGACGCGCTCATCCAGGGAGGGCCGCTCCCTGGATGAGGACTCCTCTCCCGCATCGCGGTGAGCGGGCGCAGGCTGGACGTGTCGAGTGGATCTAGCGAGCGATCGAGGAGAGTGTCATGGAACGACGTCATCTGGGGACCGACGGTCCGGAGGTCTCCGCCCTGGGGCTGGGCGCGATGGCCATGTCCGGCGCCTACGGGAAGTCCGACCGCGACGAGAGCATCGCCACCGTGCACGCGGCGCTGGACGCGGGTGTCACGCTGATCGACACCGGCGACTTCTACGGCACCGGGCACAACGAAATGCTTCTCGCCGAGGCCCTGCGCGGCCGGAAGCGGGAGGACTACCGGCTCAGCGTCAAGTTCGGCATGCTCATGAAGCCCGGCAACGGGTTCGGCAAGCCGGACGGCCGTCCCGAGGCGGTGCGCAACTTCCTCGCCCACTCGCTGACCCGTCTGGGCACCGACCACATCGACGTCTACCGCCCCGCCAGGCTGGACCCCGAGGTGCCGATCGAAGAGACGGTGGGTGCCGTCAAGGAGATGATCGACGCCGGGTACGTACGCCATCTGGGCCTCTCGGAGGTCGATGCGGCCACCGTGCGCCGGGCCCACGCCGTGCACCCGGTGGCCGATCTCCAGATCGAGTACTCCCTCCTCTCGCGGGCGGTCGAGGACGAGGTCCTGCCCGTACTGCGCGAGCTGGGGATCGGGCTGACCGCCTACGGCGTTCTCAGCCGCGGCCTCCTCTCCGGGCACTGGACCGCCGGCCACAGCGCCGGACCCGGCGACAGCCGCGTTCACGGCCCGCGCTACGGGGCCGGGAACGTGGAACACAACCTCGCCCTCGTGGAGGCTCTGCGCGAGGTGGCCGAGGCGAAGGGCTGCACCGTCGCGCAACTGGCCATCGCCTGGGTCGCCGCGCAGGGGGACGACATCGTGCCGCTCGTCGGCCCCCGCAGCCGCGAGCGGCTCGCCGAGGCGCTGCCCGCGCTCGCGCTGGAACTCACCCCGGACGATCTCGCCCGGATCGAGAAGGCGGTCCCCCGGGGATCGGCGCGGGGCGAGCGCTACCCGGCCGCTTTCATGGGTTCGGTCGGCGTGGGGAGCTGAGGCGGGAGCCGGTCCGCGCGTGCCGGGTGTGCCGTCGGCCGGGGCCGGGCCCGGTCTCCTACGGACCACGGCCGCGCCCCGGCCGACGGGATCACACGGGGATCACGTGCAGCACCAGTGTCCCGGGATCGTCACGCGTCAGCGCGAACAGCCGGGAGCCGTCCGGAGACCAGATCAGACCGTGCGGACGGAGCTCCGATCCGGTGCCCGGCTCCAGGTCGATGACCCGGGACGGGGCGTCGGCGCCGGGCCGGAAGAGGTAGATGTCCTGACCGTAGGCGTTGTCGACGCCCGCGGCGATCTCGCCGGTGACCGAGACCGAAGCCGCGGTCGGGTAGGTCGTCGTGGGGTACGTGTGCACGAGGGCGAGGTCGCGCAGCCGGAAGGCCAGGTGGTTGTACGGGGCGCCTCCGACGACGAAGAGCGTGCCGGCGTCCGGGCTCAGCGCGAGGTCCCAGATGCTGCCGATCGTGCCCGGGTTGTCCTGGGACGTCGTCACGACGGGCTTGCCCGAGGTGACGTCGTACACCGTCACCGTGGACGTCGACAGATACTGCTCGGCGGCGACGAGCACGCCGGGCGCGGCCGGCGAGGAGAGCAGCATGGGCGGGCCTCCCCAGGTGCCCTCCGGTACCTGCGCGAGACGCACCTTCGGTGTGGCGCCGCTCAGGGTGAGGGAGCCGATGTTGGTCTCCCAGTCGGTTCCGTAGCTGAACCACAGAGTGGAGCCGACGAGAGCCACGCGATTCGGGGCGGTCCCGGTGCCCGTGGCGTAGCGGGCCTTCTCCCGGTAGGTGCCGGTGTCGACGGCGGCTATCGCGTCGCCTTCGCTCAGCGCGACGTACAGCGTGCGGGAGTCGGGCGAGAGGGCGAGGTCCGCCGCGCCCGGCTTGCCGTTGAGGGTCCTGAGGAGCGTGCCGTCGAAGTCGGTCACCAGCACGGAACCGGTGACGATGTCGGCGATGTAGAGCCTGCGGTGCACGGAGTCCACGGCCATGTCCGCGTGCCAGGTGATCGGCAGCACGGTGGACGTCGGGCCCGCCGGGCTCGTCCGCGCTGCCGCGGACGCGGGGGAGGCCACGCCGGCCAGCGGTAACAGGAGCAGGGTCAGCGCGCCGAGCACGGATCTGAAGCGGGGTCGTCTCATCAGGACAGCCGTCCTCGTCGATCGGGGGCGCCGCTGAGCGGGGCGCGTGTGCGGGAAGGGGACACGTGCGTCGGGTGCCCCCGGGTGGGGCGTCCACACGTTTCCCGGGAGGCGGCCTCGCGATGCCCGTAGGCGTGCGCGTGGCCGGTCCGGCAGAGGCGGCGACAGCGGTTCCGCCGCGCGCAGAGGGCTCATGGATTCAGGCCCACCAGGTACGGCTGCCCGCTCCCCGCCCGGTCCGGCACCGGTTCCCCTCACCTCCGACGGCGGCACCGCGGCCCTGTCACGTGGGGCCGGAGCGCATGGCTCAGCGGCCGGCCTCCGCCAGCACGGCGTCCGTGAACGGCGGCCACACCTCGGCCGCCCAGGGGCCGAAGGCGCGGTCGGTCAGGGCGACACAGGCGAGGCCCGCGGCCGGGTCGATCCAGAGGAACGTGCCGGACTGGCCGAAGTGGCCGAAGGTCGCGGGGGAGGAGTCCGTGCCGGTCCAGTGCGGGGACTTGGAGTCCCGGATCTCGAAGCCGAGGCCCCAGTCGTTGGGGTTCTGGTGGCCGTACCCCGGCAGTACGCCCTTCAGCCCCGGGTGTACGACGGTCTGCGCCTCCAGGACCGTGCGCGGGTCCAGCAGCCGGGGCGCCTGGACCTCGGCGACGAAACGGACCAGGTCGGCCACGGTCGAGACGCCGTCCTTGGCGGGCGAGCCGGCCAGCGTGGTCGAGGCCATCCCCAGCGGTTCGAACACTGCCTCGCGGGCGTAGTCGGCGAAGGGGATGCCGGACGCCTTCGCGAGGTGCTCGCCGAGGACCTCGAAGCCCGCGTTGGAGTAGAGCCGCCGTGTACCGGCCGGGGCGGTCGCCCGGTGCTCGTCGAAGGCGAGGCCGCTGGTGTGGGCGAGCAGGTGGCGGACGGTCGAGCCCTCCGGGCCGGCCGGTTCGTCCAGCTCCACGGCCCCCTCCTCGTACGCCACGAGCGCCGCGTACGCCGCCAGCGGCTTCGACACCGAGGCCAGGGGGAAGCGGTGCGCGGTGTCACCGTGCGTGCCGAGGACGGTGCCGTCCGCGCGTACGACGGCGGCCGCCGCGGTGGGGACGGGCCAGTTCTCGATCATCGCCAGACTCTGCATGATGACGAGGGTAGAGGCAGCGGGCACCCGCTCCGCAGGGGGTCCCGCGCGGCGGGAGGGGGCCTTCGCGGGTCTCCCGCCCGGTTCATTTGCTTCGAGTGCACTCCAACGTTCTAACGTGGAGGGCATGACGGTGACGCAGAGCACGTCCGTACGACCCGTACCGCAGCAGGTCTCCCCACCGGGCCGCACGGTCCGGTACACGATCAGCGAGGTGGCCGCCCGCACCGGGCTCACCGCGCACACCCTGCGCTGGTACGAGCGGATCGGCCTGATGCCGCACGTGGACCGCTCGCAGACCGGACAGCGCAGGTTCACCGACAAGGACCTCGACTGGCTGGCCTTCGTCGGCAAGCTCCGGCTGACCGGGATGCCGGTGGCCGACATGGTCCGGTACGCGGAACTGCTGCGTGAGGGCGAGCACACGCTCGACCAGCGGCAGGAGCTGCTGGAGGCGACCCGCCGCGACGTGCGGACCCGGATCGCGGAGCTCCACGAGACGCTCACCGTCCTCGACTACAAGATCGACTTCTATGCGAGCGCCCGACGGGCGCCGGAAAGGCCGTGTGGCTGATGACGGAGAACATCCTTCCCACCGTGCAGCTCGGGGCGGACGGACCGCAGGTCGGCGTGCAGGGACTCGGCTGCATGGGCATGAGCGAGTTCTACGGCGAGACCGACGAGATGGCCGCCCACGACACCCTCCACACGGCGCTGGACGCGGGGGTCACCCTCTTCGACACCGCCGACATCTACGGACGCGGCGCCAACGAGGAGTTCCTCGCCTCGTTCGTCGGGACCAACCGCGACCGGATCACGCTGGCCACCAAGTTCGCCGTCGAGCGGACCGACGACCCGGAGTACCGGGCCGTACGCAACGACGCGGCCTACATCAAGCAGGCGGTGGAGGCGAGCCTGCGCCGCCTCGGCACCGACGTGATCGACCTCTACTACATGCACCGCTACGACCCGCGGGTCCCGTTCACCGAGTCCGTCGGCGCGATGGCCGAGCTGATCAAGGAGGGCAAGGTCAAGCAGCTCGGGCTGAGCGAGGTGACCGGGCCGGAGCTGCGCGAGGCGCACGCGGTGCACCCGATCGCCGCCCTCCAGTCGGAGTGGTCGCTCTTCAGCCGGGACCTGGAGCGCAGCGCGGTGCCGGCCGCGGCCGAGCTGGGCATCACGCTGGTGCCGTACTCGCCGCTCGGCCGGGGCTTCCTGACCGGGGCGTTCGCGGACGCCGGCAAGGAGCTGGGGAAGGACGACTTCCGGCAGTACCAGCCCCGCTTCACCGGCGACAACGCGAAGAACAACGCGGCCCTGCTGGAGCCGGTCCGCCGGATCGCCGAGGCGCACGGCGCGACCCCCGCACAGGTGGCGCTCGCCTGGGTGCACCAGCGTGCCCAGGTGCACGGGCTCACCGTCGTACCGATCCCCGGCACCCGTAAGCCTGCCCGGCTGCTGGAGAACGTCGGCGCGGCCCGGATCGTCCTCACCGCCGAGGAGCTGGCCGAGCTGGAGCCGATCGCCGGCAAGGTCGCGGGCGACCGCTACCCGGACATGAGCAGCACGGCGGCGGCCCGGGAGAAGTAGGGCCCGCAGCGGGGCGCGTACACCGTGGGCGCCCGTACCCGACCGGAGGTACGGGCGCCCGTGACGTGCTGGACGAGGTACGGGCGCCCGTCTCACGCCATCCCCAGTGCGAACACCGCGAACCCCGCAGCCAGCACCCCCACCACGGCGTTACGGGCCCGGGTGGTGCGGGTGCCCCGGCGCCACGGGGCCTCGAAGCGGCGTGTGAAGCGGGCGATCAGCACCAGCAGCCCGGCACAGACGGGCAGCCAGAGCACCCGCGCCACGATCCAGCCGAGGCTGTCCGGGGCCGTGGTCAGGCCCGGTACGGCACCGGCTCCCACGAGGGATGCCGGCACGGCGGCGGCCAGCAGCGCCGTCTGATGCCAGCACAGGATCGTCATCGCCGACAGGTTGACGACCACCACCGGCGCCCAGAGCGCGGGCCGCCGCAGCAGCCGGCCGATCCGGGCGCGCAGCAGGATCGCCGCACCGCTCTGCGCGGCGGCCAGCGCCAGCACCAGCAGCGACGGCGGATGCGAGTTGGTGCGCGCCACGCCCGGCACGCCGACCATCGACGCCGGGTAGTGCCAGACCAGCAGCAGTGCCGCGAACAGCGCCGTGCCGCCCACCAGCAGGAACCACGCACCGCGGCGCCCCATCCGGCCCGCACCCCAGCTCACGCCGAGCTGGTACGCGAAGAGCCAGCCCGGCAGGATGTTCAGCAGGCTCAGCCAGGACGGCACGGTGTCCGCGTACGGCCCGTACCGCAGGAAGTCCACCACCGCGACCGCCCCCAGCAGCGGCGCGGCGGCCCACCCGCCGAGCCGCTCCGCCAGCCGCACACAGACCGGTGTCAGCGCGGTGACCACCAGGTAGACCCCGACGAACCAGAGCGGCTGGATCACCAGCGTCGCCCCGGTCCGCAGCGTGTCCCCGTCCACCCCGAGCAGGTACAGCACCGGAGCGAGCACCGCCCACACGGCGGTCACCCCGAGAACGGGACGGCCCAGCCGGGCGAGCCGCCCGCCCAGCCAGGCGCGGGCGGTGGACTCGCGGCGGCGGTAGGAGAGGGCGGAGACGTACCCGCCGACCAGGAAGAACACCCCGAGCATCTGGAGCACCCAGCTCACCGGGGCGAGCGCCCCGAAGGTGGAGAGTGGGCTCGCGTTGTGCAGGGCGCCGTCGCCGTCCCGGGTGAACCCGCCCAGCAGCCAGTGCCCGGTCGGTACGGCGAGCAGCGCGAGGGCGCGCATCCCGTCGATCGCGCGATCGCGGTGGGCCGGGGTGCGGGACTCGATCCGGGCGGCGAGCGCGGCGGGAGTCATCGGGTCACCGCCTCGGTGGCGAAGTCGCCCGTGGCGATGGCGGCGAAGGCGCGGAGCGAGTCGGTGCCGGGGGCGAAGTAGCCGGTGTGGCCCACGGCTTCGCGGGCCGGGACCCGGCGGGCGCCGAAGCCGGGGTCCGTCGGATCGGGGCCGTGGCCGAGCCCGGCGAACTCGACGTGCGGCACGTCGTCGATCCAGTCGGTGGGGTCCTTCGCCGCCCACACCCGGGCGGTGGTGGAGAGCGCGCCGACACTGCCGGCGCGCATCCCGGGAGAGCCGAGCACCACCAGATCGGCGACGCGCAGCCGGTGCGCGGCGAGCCCGCAGACCACCGAGCCGTAGCTGTGGCAGAACACGGCGGGCGCCGCAAGACCGTCCGCCGCCAGCCCGTCCGTGAACCGGGCCAGCCGGTCCGCGCCGACCCCCGCCAGCTTCCCCGTGGCCGCGTCCCACCCGACCCCGACCGGCGTGGTGTACCCGGCCCAGGCGATCACGGCGGTGTCCGGACCCGTCGCGTTCCGGAGCGAGAGCGCCATCCCGGCCGGAGTCCCGTACGGATCGCCGTCCCGGTCGAACGTCCCCGCGTCGATGTCCGACCCGGGCACCACGACCCCCACGTGCCGGGCCGTCCGCAGGTCGCCGAAGACCTCGGCCACCAGCCCGCGACCGCGCGGGTCGAACGCGAGTATCCGGCGCCCCGGTTCGGCGAGCGACCGATAGCGGGGATCGGTGTTCGCCTTCAGGGCGAGGGCGTTGGCCCGGTAGCGCAGTTCCAGCGGTACGCCGTCGAGGTTGCCGGTCACCGAAGGGTGCCGCACCACGAGCGCCTGCTGCTGTGCGGGGTTCAACGCGGCGAAGAAAGCCGCCACTTGGGCGGGCGAGGCGTTCGCGGGGTCGGGCAGCACCTGCCCTTGCACCTCGTCGGCGCGCCAGGACGCGCTGCCCGGCGGCGGCCCGCTCACGGCCACCTGTCCACTCCCCGACGCCCAGCCGGCGGTCCCCGCCGCCACGGTGGCCGCCAGCGCGACCGCCACCAGAGTCCTCGCGTACCGGCGCATTTGCCCCTCCTTCTGCTCCGCCACACCGGACGGCGCGACGGGGCAGAAGGTAGGAAGAGAACGCCCCGGCGGGCGTCACACCGGGGAGCCAACTGTGGGGTACTACCGGGGTAGGGGGTGTGCCGGGTCCGGCGCCGTCCGGTCAGAAGCCCGCCGTCAGGTCAGGGTCCCGCCGTCCGGTCAGGAACCGTTCACGCGGCGCGGGCGGCGATGGTCCGGGCGCACTCCAGCGACTCGGCGCGCGTGGTGTCCACCTCCAGGTCGTAGACCACCCCTTGGTGCACCGTCTCCGCCTGCGCGGCGGCCATGCCCGGCGTACGGTCGCCGCGCGCGATCTCCCGCCCCGAGGCGACCTCGCTCGCGCACCGGACCCCGACCCACAGCACCTCCAGCCCCACGAGGGCCTTCTGCCAGTGGGCCTGGGACTGCGCGCCGCCGAGGAAGACGTCGTCGACGATCACCCGGGCGCCCGCACGGGCCATCGCCGCGACGCCCTCCATCCAGGCCGCCTCCAGCCTCCGGAACTCCGCGCCGACGTTCACCCCGCCGTCCGCGGCGAACTCGATTCCGTCGTCGGACGCCTGCATCGACGCGGGCATCGAGTCCACCAGGGTGTCGATCGCGGCGGCGAGCCACGGCTCCGGCAACACCGCCTGGAGACACCGGACGATCCCGGACTTGCCGGAACTGGAACCGCCGTTCAACACGATCACCTGAGTCGTCATCAGGTCACCGTAGAGGCGATCGGCGCGGCGGACACCGCGTTTTCCGGCAGGGCTTCGGCGGGGCGGACGCCCTTGCGCCGCGCCCAGCGGACGGCGGGCGGGGCGGCCAGGCCCGTCAGCGCGAACATCGCTCCCACGACGTACCAGCCGGGGCGTCCCCAGGTGATGCAGAGCGAGATGAGCAGGGCCGGCCCGAAAGCCTCGGCGAGGCCGCCGCCCAGGCCGAACACACCCAGGTACTGGCCGGTGGCGTGCTGCGGGGCGAGGGCATAGGACACCTCGAAACCCGCCGCCGCGTGCCAGAGTTCGCCGATCGTGTGGATCGCCATCGCGACGACGAGAAGGGTGACGGCGGCCCACGCGGGTGTCCCGGCCGACAGCGAGATCAGGGAGCAGGAGGCGAGGAAAGCCACCCCCGCCCGGCGGTAGGCGGCTCCGCCGGCCGCCGGGGAGGCGACGCCGCGGCCCGCCCGGACCTGGAACAGGACGATGGTGACCGTGTTGAGCAGGACCAGGACCGAGATCAGGGAGTGCGGCGCGGTGGTGGCGCTGACCAGCCAGAGTGGGACGGCCACCGTGAGCACCCTGAACTGGACGGTCATGACCCCGTCGAGTGCGGTGAGCACGAGGTACGGTCCGTCCCGCAGCGCGGCCCAGCGCGGGCCGTCGCTCGCGGGCACGGGCTTCACCGCAGGCAACCTGAGCAGAGGCACCGCGGACGCCGCGAAGGCGACCGCGTTGCCGATCACCAGGAGCCGGTACGCCGGTACCGTGCCCACCTGGACCGCCCAGCCGGCCGCCAAGGCGCCCAGCGAGATGCCCACATTGGTCACCGCGCGCAGGTAGGCGCGGAAGGCCTGCGGCCGGGCTCCTCCGTAGTGCCGGATCAGCGGGCCGCGCGAAGACTGACCGGCCGCCTTGCCGCCACTGGCCACGCCCACGGCGAGGACGAACAGCCAGAAGCTGTCCGCCCACAGGAAGCCCGCCGTGGCCAGCGCCTGTACGACCAGGGTGCTCGCGTAGACACCGCGCGCTCCACGCCGGTCCGCGAGGTGGCCGGCGGCGATGCCCACGGCCAGCGCGACGATTCCCGCAGCCCCGAGTCCGAGGCCCACCCGCGCTGCCGGGAGGTGGACCGCCTGGGTGAAGTAGAGGACTCCGGCGGTCAGATAGAGGCCGCTGCCGAGGGTGTACACGAAGTTCGAGGCGGCGAGCACGCGTTGAGGCGCGGTATCCGGCAGCAGTGCGGGCATGGGCAGGCCCTCTTGGTCGATGGCAGAGTCGATCAAGCTTCGGGTTTCTTGTTTCCCGACGCAACGGAGTTTCCCGTAAGGGGCCTGGTGGCCGGGCGAGTACCCCGGCCCGTCGGCTCTCAGGGCGCCAGCGCGGCCGATACTCGTGCCATCCGGTCGGGCGGCAGGGCGAAGGGGTTGGCGGGGTTCCGGAACGAATAGGAGCCCTCGTCGACCCGGACGCCGTCGCGGGTGGTCCGCCAGGCCACCGCGCCGCACGGGCCCTGGTCGTCCAGGAGCGCGACCGCGAGTGCCTCGGGATCGTCGACGCCGGTGCGGGCGCGCAGCGCCGCCGCCAGCCGTCCGGCGGCGCCCTCGGGCATGTCCTCGTCGCCGAACGCGGGGAACAGGAGCAGCAGTCGGGCGTCCGGGTCGGTGGTGCTGCCGCCGGGAAGCCCGCTGTCGGCCGCCGCCACCAGCTCGGGCCAGGACAGGCCCGGCCCCATGAAGTGCCCCTCGTCGGAGGCGAGATGCTCGGCGTGCTCCCAGTCCGGGTGATGGAGGAGGTAGTCGACCCCGGGGTCGTCCTCGAAGGTGCGGTAGACGACGTGGAAGCGGTGGCCGTCGGCGAGCGGGACGGTGAACGTCGGCCACTCCGCGTGCTTCCACAGTCGATCGCCGTAGGCACTCGCCGCGTCGTGGTCCGCACCGAACAGAAGTTCCGCCGTCTCCTCGCTCTGAGAACAGGAGTTGAGGTGCCCCAGCCAGAAGAGGGTGTCGTCGAGGAGGTCGGTGGGGTGGGTGAGCGGGTCGCTCTCGTACCCGGGTATCCGGGTGGGACGCAGGTCCTCGGCGTTCGTCACGCGAGGCATTCTGCCGTGGTGCGGGGCGGGCCGTCGGGCGGGCGACCGGGTCCCTGCCCACCCTCGGCTCCCGGCGTCAGCTCCCCGGCGTCACCAGCCCCGACTCGTACGCGAAGATCACGGCCTGTGCGCGGTCCCGCAGGTCCAGCTTGGCGAGCACCCGCCCGATGTGGGTCTTCACCGTCTGCTCGGCCAGCACCAGCCGGGCCGCGATCTCCTGGTTGGAGAGCCCGCGCGCGATCAGCTCCAGCACCTCGGTCTCCCGGGGAGTCAGCCCGTTCAGCCGGAGCGCCTGCCCGCCGCGCGAGGCGCCGGACGGCCGCTGGGCGGCGAAGTCCGCGATCAGCCGCCGCGTCACGGAGGGCGCGAGCAGCGCGTCGCCCGCCGCCACCACCCGTACCGCCGCGATCAGATCGGCCGGCGGCGCATCCTTCAGGAGGAACCCGGACGCCCCGGCGCGCAGCGCCTCGTACACGTAGTCGTCCACGTCGAACGTCGTGAGCATCAGTACCTTCGGGCGGTGCACCACCCCGACCGGCGGGTCCAACAGGGCGCGGGCGGCGGCGAGTCCGTCCATCTCGGGCATCCGGACGTCCATCAGCACCACGTCGGGACGCTGATCGCGGCTGACCTCGATGCCCCGGCGGCCGTCCGGCGCCTCGCCTACCACGTCGATGTCGCTCTGCGCCGACAGCAGGGCGGCGAATCCGGCCCGCACCATGGCCTGGTCGTCGACGATGATCACGCGGATGGTCACGGGGAGTCCTCCGGGGCGGTGGTCGGATCGGACGGCGGCCGAGGCGGAGCGGCCGGCGGCGGGGGCGGTGGTGTTGGCGGCCCGGTCGGTGGCGGCGGCGGTTGCGGCGGGGGCCCGGCCGGCTCGGGCGGAACGCCACCGGCGGCAGGCGGCCCCAGCGGGAGCCGGGCCGCCACCCGGAAGCCGCCGTCCGGCAGCGGGCCGGTGTCCAGGGTGCCGCCCGTCAGTCGCACCCGCTCCCGCATCCCGACCAGACCGTGTCCCGTACCGGACGTCTCCAGCGGAGAACCGGGGCGTGGCGGAGCCGAGTTGACCACCAGTACGGTCACGTGGCCGCCGTCCGCCCGGACGGACACCCGGGTCGGGGCGCCCGGCGCGTGCCGCACCACGTTGGCCAGCGCCTCCTGCACGATCCGGTACGCCGACAGGTCCACCGCCGGCGGCACTGCGCCGAGGTCCGCCGCGAGCGCCAACTCCACCGGCAGCCCCGTGCGTACGGTCGCCTCCACCAGCTGCTGCAACCGGTCCAGGCCGGGCTGCGGGGCCCGTTCGCCCGACGTGCCGTCGCCGCGCAGCACCGTGAGCAGCCGCCGCATCTCCGCCAGCGACTCCCGGGCGCTCGCCGCGATCGAGGCGAACTCCTCGCGGGTCTCCTCGGAGAGCCCGGCCACCCGGTAGGGCGCGGAGTCCGCCTGCACGGTGATCACGGACATGTGGTGCGCGACCACGTCGTGCAACTCCCTCGCGATCCGGGCGCGTTCCTCCAGCAGCGTGCGCCGGGCCCGCTCTTCCGCGCTGATGGTCTCCTGTTCGACGAGCCGCCGCTGCGCCACGCCCCGCTCCCGTACGGCGGCGCCCGTCATCAGCACCACCGCGCCGAGGACGAAGAGCAGCAGCGCGCTCGCATCCGCCCGGTCCGACGCCACCGAGGAGAGCACGAGCCCCGCCGCGCCCGTGGCCAGCCACACGGCCACCAGGGTCCGACGGCTCTCGCGCAGCCCCAGCGCGAGGAGGACGAAGAGCTGACCGACGATGACGGTCGGCGGCCAGGGCCAGACCGCGTACGGTCCCGAGGGCTCGGCGAGCAGCACCAGCGCCCCGGCGACCGAGGCGAGGAAGGTGATCCACCACACCTGCAGGGGCCGGTGGGCCAGCAGGAGCAGGGGCAGCGTCTGGGCCACCGCGAGGGTCGCCGCCAGCGCGCCCGGCACGCCCCGGTCGTGGGCCAGCACATTGACGGTCACAGGCAGGAGCGCGGCGGTCAGGGCGACCACCACGACGTACGGGATCATCCGCTGCCACCGCTTAGGAGCTCCGGCGAGCAGCGCGGTGGCCGGGTGCGAGGGCCGCGACAGCCGGTCGGCGAGGGCGCGCGGACCGCTCCGCCGGGCGGACGCCGGGGTTTCGTCGGACTCGGGGGATTCAGGGGTCTCGGACATGGCCCGGCCAGCGTAGGCAGCCGGCCGTCCCGCAGGCGTCATACCGGAGTGTCGGAGTGCGGCCCGCCGTGTCATACCGCGGTACGGGGTGGCTCCGGCGGCCGGACGGCTGCCCCCGCCGCGGGCGCCGACCGGTGGGGCGGGGACCCGTCACGGACGACGGGACAGGACGCGGTGACCGCCCGCCGGACCCGCCCGGACCCCGCCTTCCGTGACCGCCCTCACAACTCCGCGAGCAGCTCGGCCTTCTTGGCGCTGAACTCCACGTCCGTCACCAGCCCCGCCCGGTGCAGTTCGCCGAGGTGGCGGATCCGCTCCGCGATGTCCGCGGGATCGCGCCGCGCCGCGCCGACCGGCACCAGCGAGGTCGGTACGGGTACGGACGGCTTGCGGCGGGCCGACTCCAGGACCGCCGCCGCGAACGGCAGGGACTCGTGGACCGGGCCGTAGCCAAGGCCGAAGAGCACGGCCGCCGGGTCCTGGTCGGCCTGGGCGGGACGCTCCGCGGCACCGCCCCCGGGGAGTTCGCCGGGGGAGGTGACGCACGGCTGGGCGGGGACGGCCGCCGCCGGGTCGGCCGGATGCGTCAGCAGCCGCAGATACCCCTCGAAGGCCTCCGGGGAACGCCACTCCACCCCGGCCACCCGTTCCACCGGGAACGACTGATCGCCCGCCCGCCACTTGGCGCTGGACGCGCCCGTCCACGACCAGCGGAAGGAGACCCGCTCCCCGTCGAAACTGGCCCGCCCGTCGTACGCCTTGAACTGCAGCGGGCCTTCCGGCGCCGCGACGAGGAAGCGGTCCGCCGGCTCCCCGGACTCCGGGGCCAGCCGGTCCCGCAACTCGTCCCGGTAGTACTCCGCGAGTGTCTCCCGGTCCGCGGGCAGGACCAGCCGGTAGGGGTCGGAACCCTCCTTCAACTGCCCGGCGGCCACCTCCATCAGCGGGTCGGCACCGGGTCTCGGCGAGGCGTGCAGAACCACCGTGCCCCGCTTGCCCGGAGTCATACCGACCGCCGACAGCGCCGCATACGGAATGCGTCGCTCCCGCAGGCTCTGGAAGAGCCTCGGCGTACGGATGCCCCGTTCGAAGCGGATGAGCACGGAGTCGGTGTCGAACTCCCAGGTGGCATGGATTCCAGCCAGCACATCACCCATGTGCCTCATCGTATGCGGCACTCGCCCGTACGTCGCCCCCCTCGTGTCAGCCCTGATTCACCGAGCTTCCGCATGATCTACGCGCGTCAGACATCTGTTCCACCGGAAATACCGCTGCGGCACTCGCGATCCGCACGTGCGCAGCCGACCGTCGTATATGAGCCGACACCGATCGCCGCGAAGTTGCGCAGACTCTCCGTACCGGGCTCGAAGTAGCCGCTGTGGCCCTGCGCGTCGCCCGCCGAGACGATCCGCGCCCCGAACTCCGGGTCCACCGGATCGGCGCCGTGCCCCAGCCCGCCGACCTCCAGGTTGGGCACGTCCGCGATCCAGTCGTCCTGGTCGCGCATCGCCCACACCCGGGCGTCCGTGCCCAGCGCGGCGGCACTCGTGGACCGCATACCGGGACTGCCGGCGACCGCGATGTCGGTGACCCGGGACGGCAGGCGGCGCGCCGCCATCCCGCACACCACGGAGCCGTAACTGTGGCAGACCAGTGAGACGGTGGACTTCCCCGGCAGGGCGCCCACCAGCGCGTTCAGTCGCAGCGCACCCTGGCCGGCGAGCCCGCCGAGGACCGCGTCCATGCCGATCCCGGCCGGCGCGGTGTAGTCCGCCCAGGCGATGACCGCGCTACGGACGGCGGGCCTGGCGTCCCGCTCGGCGGCGTACAGGGACCTCGCCATGCCGACCGGCGCGCTGTACGGATGGTTCTCCCGCTCCAGCGTGAGCAGTTGGGTGTCCACGCCCGGGACCACCACGGAGACCCGCTCGGCCCGGTCCAGATCGCCGAACACCTCGGCCGCGCGGCCCCGGCCCGACGGATCGAACGACAGGATCTGACGGTCGCCGGCGAGCATGCCGCGGAAGCGTTCCAGCCGCATGCGCGCCTCGGTACGGCCGTCGGGGGAGAGCCCGGGGTCATGGGTCCGGAGTTGTTCCACCGCCTCCGCGTCCCGCAGCGCGCGCCGGTTCGCACGGTAACGCAGAGCGACCGGCGCGCCGTTGAGGTTGCCGACCACCAGGGGATGGTGATCGGCCAGCGAGAGCGCTTGCACGGCGGACAGCGAGGCGAAGAACCGGGCGATCGCCGAGGACGGCGCGTCCAGGGCCGGAACGGGCCTGCCGCCCGCCCGGGCATGCGCCCAGGCGGCCAGCGCCCGGACGCGTGGCTCGTCGGAGGGCTGATGGCGAACGGCGGTCCACCCGGTGGTCGCCAGCATCACGAACACGACGGCTATGGCGAGCAGGGCGCGCCATGCGGTCAGAGTGGGGGAGGTGTCGAAGGAGGGATTCACTGCGGCACACCCTAGGAGACGGGTGACGGGGCGTGGTGCGCGGGTGACGTACCTCACTCGACGGAGGGGTTTGTGGACCGTTTTTCTTACGTTCCGTAGCCGCTAGAGCTATGTGGCGTGGATGGTCCGCCGTACGCAGTGGCGTGGGTCTCGCGCTCCGGCTCGCGGTCGGCGACCGCGCCCCTGTTCGCTCCCCCCCCCTTCCTCCCCTCGCACCTCCCCGCTTCGCGTCCCCGCACCCTGCCGGGGGTGCCGGGGGCGTCACCGTCCGCCCGCGCGCCCCGAAGAGGCCGGGCCGACGATCACGAGCGGCCCCGGTGTCGCCGCCCCCGGCGTCACGAGCGGCACCACCGGCGGTCCGGGCACCCGCGGCGCGGCCTCGGGTGCCCCGGTGCCCGGCACCGGGGCACGCCAGTCGGTGGCGAGCGCCGGGCCGAGCATGTCCAGATGGCTCTGGGCCAGGGCGCGCAGCGAGGCCAGGCTTCCGTCGCCGGACCGTCCCCACAACTGCCCGGTGACCCGCATCGTCCCGGAGAAGGCGGCGACCGCCACCCGGGGGCGGGGGTCGGTGTCCAGGTCCAGCCCTTCCCGAGCGGCGATCACGGAGACGATCTCCTCCTCCACGGCGATGCAGCGGCGCATGTGCGCGGCCAGCAGCGTGGGCTCGGACTCGATCATCCGGAACGTCCGGACGTGCAATTCCACCGTGGCCGAGGACGGATCGGAGAGCTCCAGGGCGTCCCAGGAGGCGAACGCGGCCTGCCTCAGAGCCTCCAGTGGCGACTCGTCCGCCGGCCGCCGCAGCAACTCCGCGAGGAATCGTGCCTCCACCATGTCCTGGGTGGCGAAGAGGACGTCCTCCTTGCTCGCGAAGTACCGGAAGAACGTGCGCTGGGAGACGTCGACCGCCTCCACGATCCCGTCCACCGTGGTCCGTTCGTACCCCTGGGTGGTGAAGAGTTCGAGAGCGGCGTGCAACAGCGCGTCACGGGTGCGCTGCTTCTTTCGCTCGCGCAACCCGACCGCGCACTCCGGGCGCCGGAACAAACCTGGTGCCCGCACACGCTGTTCGCGCCCCGCCACCGCGGGCTTCGCATCCTCACGGGTGCCGCTCCGCCGCCGTGCCGCCGGACCCTCCGTCACGTGCCGCTCCTCTCCTGTCGTATCGCCGCAGCCGGCGTGGGTGTGAGCCACCCGACAGTTACCGGTCGGTGAATTGGTTGGTCAACTGTCAGTCGCTGTCACTATTCTCCCGGACATGACTAGTCAGACCACTGTCGACAAGGCTTCCCGGGAGCCCGAAGACATCGCAGCTCCCGTGCAGGGAAAGGGACTTCGCGGCCACCCATGGCTGACGCTGTTCGCCGTGGCCATCGGGGTGATGATGGTCGCGCTCGACGGCACGATCGTCGCCATCGCCAACCCCGCCATCCAGAAGGACCTCGACGCATCCCTCGCGGACGTCCAGTGGATCACGAACGGCTACATGCTGGCGCTCGCGGTCTCACTGATCACCGCGGGCAAACTCGGTGACCGGTTCGGCCACCGCCAGACGTTCCTGATAGGCGTCGTCGGCTTCGCCGCCGCGTCCGGGGCCATCGGCCTCTCCTCCAGCGTCACCCTGGTGATCGTCTTCCGCGTGCTCCAGGGCCTGTTCGGCGCCCTGCTGATGCCCGCCGCACTCGGCCTGCTGCGCGCCACCTTCCCGGCCGAGAAGCTCAACATGGCCATCGGTATCTGGGGCATGGTCATCGGCGCCTCCACCGCGGGCGGCCCGATCCTCGGCGGGGTGCTCGTCGAGCACGTCAGCTGGCAGTCCGTCTTCTTCATCAACGTGCCGGTCGGTGTGATCGCGCTGGTGCTCGGTGTGATGATCCTCAGGGACCACCGCGCGGAGAACGCGCCGCGCTCCTTCGACATCGGCGGCATCGTCCTGCTCTCGCTGGCGATGTTCAGCCTCATCTGGGCGCTCATCAAGGGCGCCGAGTGGGGCTGGGGCGACACCAAGACGATCGGCTTCCTCGTCGCGGCGGTCGTCCTCTTCGTGGTCTTCGCGCTCGTCCAGCAGCGCGTCCGCGAGCCGCTGATCCCGCTGGCGATGTTCAGGTCGATCCCGCTGTCGGCGGGCGCGATCCTGATGGTGCTGATGGCCTTCGCCTTCATGGGCGGCCTGTTCTTCGTGACGTTCTACCTCCAGAACGTGCACGGCATGAGCCCGGTCGACAGCGGTCTGCACCTGCTTCCGCTGACCGCCATGATGATCGTCGCCTCGCCGCTGGCGGGCGTCCTCATCACCAAGTTCGGTCCCCGGGTGCCGCTGGTCGGCGGCATGGTGTGCACCGCCGTCGCCTGCTTCGGCATGTCGCAGCTGACCATCGGTACGGGCACGCTGACCATGTCGATCTGGTTCGCGCTGCTCGGCCTCGGGCTCGCCCCCGTCATGGTCGGCGCCACCGAGGTCATCGTCGGCAACGCCCCCATGGAGCTGTCCGGCGTCGCCGGTGGACTCCAGCAGGCGGGCATGCAGGTCGGCGGCAGCCTCGGTACGGCCGTCCTGGGCGCGGTCATGGCGGCCCGGGTCGACTCCCTGCTGCCGGGCAACTGGTCGGGCGCGGGCCTTCCGAAGAGCTCCGAGGAGCAG
Organism: Streptomyces sp. NPDC060198; assembly: GCF_042728415.1. NCBI lineage: Bacteria > Bacillati > Actinomycetota > Actinomycetes > Kitasatosporales > Streptomycetaceae > Streptomyces > Streptomyces sp. NPDC060198. The sequence continues at coordinate 104,849 of NZ_JBHWZJ010000001.1, forward strand.
CTCTCCCAGGCGTCCTCGGCCATCGAGGTCGGCATGCCGCCCATCGCCCCGAACACCCCGCCGGAGATCGCCGCGAAGATCACCGCGGTCGCGCACGACACGTTCGTGTCCGGGATGAGTACCGCGTTCGTGGTGGCCGGCTGCGTCGCCGTGGTCGCCGCCGTGGTCGCTCTCTTCACCAAGCGGGGCGACAACGCCGAGGCCGGCGCCGGGGTCGGTCACATCTGACCCCTCCGGTCCCCGTCGCATCCGCGTCAACACCACGCCCACACAGCCCCGTCGGTCCAAACCGGCGGGGCTGTCGCCTATCCGGGTGGTCCCGCTCCGAACCCCTTCCCCGGGCACATTGCGGCAGGTCAGGGTTTGGCCAAGAGAAACCGCACGACCACGGGGATTGATCCACCATGCGCAAGACCGTCATCGCGGCCGTCCTGGCCGCCACCGCTCTCGTTCCTGCGGCCTCGGCCGTCGCTCCCGCAGCCACACCCCTGGCGCCCGGGGGCACGTACACCACCGTGACGACCACCGACGTGAAGTCCACCGCCACCGCCCGGTCCGCCACCGAGGCCGCCAACCCCCCGTCCGCCGCGGCCCCGTCCGCCGCGGGTGTGCGGCTCGGGGAGTGCGCGGCCGGCCGGCTCTGCCTCTGGAAGAAGCCGGACTTCACCGGCGGCCGGCTGAGCCGGGATCTGTCCGCCGTCGACATCGAGAGCTGCGTCCCCCTGCCGGCCGGAAGCGACGCGCAGTCCTTCGCCAACCGCACCGGCCGCAACGTCACCCTGTACCAGTCGGCCGAGTGCGGTGAGACGGGCGAGTTCGAGACCTACCCGGGCGGCGGCACCTGGGTCCCGCGCTCCCCGTACCAGGTGCGGGCCTTCAAGATCTGGGAGAACTGACCGCGCCGGGGCATGTGTCGAAAGTGGCGCCGTCCGCCCGGAGGGCGGGTCCGGGGGCGTCGGGTGCGCGCGATCGCACGGCGGAGGTCACCCCGATACGGATGTATCGGGGTGATCCCGACAACGCGAGGAGCGTGCGTGCCGGGCGTCGCCGGACAGGCGGGACTTTCGACACCCGCCCAAGGGGTGCGACCGCCCAAGGGCGGCGGCGAGTCGACCGCCGCCGCCCAACGGGGAGCGCAAGTGACGTACGGTCACCACAGGCCGCGGACTTCGCGGGAGGACCCTTCGCCCGCACGGGCGTCCGCCCGCCTGTCCGGTCGCTCTGCGAAGTTGTCCTGTCCGATGCGTTGACGAAATCTTCGCGGTACATCTAGCTTCATCGCGTCGTACTTCGTACGTCATATATGAGACGCGATACGCGAGATGCGAGAGCCCTTCATGACTTTTGCGCCCACCCCGATCCCGTCCAGGACGCAGTTCGTGCTGGAAGCGATCAAACACGCGATCCTGACAGCCAAGTTGCAGCCCGGCCAAGCACTGGTCGAGACCGAACTCGCCGCGCGGTTCGGGGTGTCGAAGACACCGGTGCGCGAGGCGCTGAAGACGCTCGCCGGCACCGGTCTGGTGGTCATGAGCCAGTACAAGGGCGCCACCGTCCGGCTCGTCGACGCGGAGATGGCACGCGAGGTCTACGACGTGCGCCTGCTGCTGGAGCCGGAGGCGCTGCGCCGCACGATCACCTGCGGGGCGTCCCTGGACGATGCCCAGGAGGCGCTGGAGCGCGCCGACTCGGCACCCGACAAGGCCGACCGGTCGCTCGCCAACCGGGACTTTCACCGGGCCCTCTACCTCTCCTGCGGCAATCCGCTGCTGGGCCGGATGCTCGACGAGGTCCGCGACCAGGCCGCGCTCGTCTCCACCGTCGCCTGGGCGGCCGACCCGTCCTGGGAGCGCGAGGCCGCCGAACACCGGGAGATCCTGCGGCTCGCGCTGGCCGCCGACGCGGCCGGTGCCGCCGCCGCACTCCACGACCACATCGCGTCCTTCCTCCGCCGGGCCTTCCCGGGCGACGAACCCGCGGACCCTGCCGCAGGCAAGGACCGGGGTGCGGCGGGCCCGGACGCACGGAACGCCCCGAGACCGGTGACCGCGAGCTGACACCCACCCACCGACACCCCCGAAGCACACGCCACACCGCTATTGAAGTACCGAGAGAGTGGAGCCGACGATGAAGATCTCGAAGACGCACCGGGCACGCGCGGCGGCGGCGATGTCCCTCACGGCGGTTCTCGCCCTGACCGTCACCGGCTGCGGCGACGACGGCAGCGGGTTCGCCGCAGGCGCGGGAGCCGAGGGCGACGGCACGGGGAAGATCGTCTTCTGGGACAACAACGGCGGCGTGCGCACCGATACATGGAAGGAGATCATCGCCGGCTTCGAGAAGGAGAACCCGGGCATCGAGGTCCAGTACGTCGGGGTGGCGGCCACCGAGATCCAGACCAAGTACGACAACGCCATCCAGGGCGGCGGACTGCCGGACGTCGGCGGGGTCGGCGCCGCGATGCTCGCCGGGCTCGCCGCCCAGGGGGCGTTGGAGCCCCTGGAGGACCGGAGCGCGGATTCCTCGCTCGACGGCGCGCTCGACCCGGGCATGGTCGAGGCGATGAAGGCGGCGGGCGGCTCCGAGAAGCACACCTACAACGTTCCGATCTCGGCCAACAACGGAGTGCTGTACTACCGCACCGACCTCTTCAAGAAGGCCGGCCTCGCCGCGCCGGCCACCTGGGACGATTTCTACCAGGCCGCCGAGAAGCTGAGCGACCCCAAGAAGAATCGTTTCGGCTACACCATCCGCGGCGGTGCCGGTTCCATCGCACAGGCCATGGACGCCATGTACGGGCAGTCCGGCATCACCTCCTTCTGGGACGCGAAGGGTGAGAAGACCACCCTCAACGCCCCCGGCAACGTCGCCGCCCTGGAGAAGTACGCGGCCCTCTACAAGAAGGTCACGCCCTCCGCCGACCTCAACAACGACTTCATCAAGATGGTCGCCCAGTACGACTCCGGCACCATCGGCATGGTCAACCACAACCTCGGCTCGTACCAGGACCATGTGACCGCCCTCGGCACGGCCAGGTTCCGGGGCATCCCGCAGCCGATCGGCGCGGGCGGCAAGCGGGTCCAGGTCTCCAACCCCGTCGACGGACTCGGCCTCTTCAAGAGCTCCGAACACAAGGCCGCCGCCTGGAAGTTCATCGAGTACGCCGCCTCCCACGAGGCCAACTCGAAGTTCAACGAGCAAGCGGGGCTGATTCCGGCCAACACCGAGGCCGCCAAGGACCCCTGGGTCTCCCGCGCCGAGCCGACCGCACTCGCGGCAGGGGCCCTCACCGACGGCTCGACCGTCACCGTGCAGCTGCCGTACTACCTGCCGGAGTGGAACGGCATCAGCAAGGCCGACAACGAGCCCGAGCTGCAGAAGGTCCTTCTCGGCCGGACCTCCGCCAAGGCGTTCCTCGACAACATGGCCGGCGAGCTCAACGACGCCCAGGCGGAGTGGAAGGAGCAGCGGCCCACCGACTGAGCCGCCCGCCCGCGCGGTACGGACGGGCGGGCACCGCCGGCCGGCCCCGGGCGTACCCGGGACCGGCCGGCGTGTCGTGTCTTCCGCGAGGCGGGGCAGGCCCCTTCGCGTCAGGCGTCGCCGCCCGCCGCGCCCGGGTCGGCCGCCGCCACGTCCAGCAGCTCGTACCGGTCGACCGCCGTCTTCAGCGCCGAACGGTCGATCCGCCCCTCCTTCGCCAGCTCCGTGAGGACCGCCAGCACGATCGACTGCGCGTCGATGTGGAAGAACCGGCGGGCGGCGCCACGGGTGTCCGCGAAACCGAAGCCGTCCGCGCCCAGCGACTGGTACGCCCCCGGGATCCAGCGCGCGATCTGGTCAGGAACCGATCGCATCCAGTCCGAGACAGCCACGAACGGTCCCTCGGAGCCGGAAAGCTTCCGGGTCACGTACGGGACGCGCTGCTCCTCCTCCGGGTGGAGCAGGTTGTACCGCTCGGTGTCCACCGCCTCGCGGCGCAGCTCGTTCCAGCTGGTCGCCGACCAGACGTCCGCCCGGACGTCCCACTCCTCGGCGAGGATGCGCTGTGCCTCCACCGCCCACGGGACCGCCACGCCGGACGCCAGGATCTGCGCCGGGATCTGGCCCTGCTCGCCCCTCCGGAAGCGGTGGACACCGGCGAGGATGCCCTCCACGTCCACGTCGGCGGGCTCGGCGGGGTGCTGGATCGGCTCGTTGTAGACGGTGAGGTAGTAGAAGACGTCCTCACTGTTCTCGCCGTACATCCGGCGCAGGCCGTCCTTGACGATGTGCGCGATCTCGAACCCGTACGCCGGGTCGTAGGCCACGCACGCTGGGTTGGTCGAGGCGAGCAGCTGCGAGTGGCCGTCCGCGTGCTGGAGCCCCTCGCCGGTCAGGGTCGTACGGCCGGCGGTCGCACCCAGCACGAAACCGCGCGCGAGCTGGTCTGCCATCTGCCAGAACTGGTCACCGGTGCGCTGGAACCCGAACATCGAATAGAAGACGTAGACCGGGATCAGCGGCTCGCCGTGCGTGGCGTAGGCCGAGCCCGCCGCGATCAGCGAAGCCGTGCAGCCCGCCTCGGAAATGCCGTCGTGCAGCATCTGCCCGGTCGGCGACTCCTTGTAGGCCAGCAGGAGTTCACGGTCCACGGCCTCGTACTGCTGCCCCAGCGGGTTGTAGATCTTCGCGCTCGGGAAGAACGCGTCCATGCCGAAGGTGCGGTACTCGTCGGGGGCGATCAGCACGAAGCGTTTGCCGATCTCCTTGTCCCGCATGAGGTCCTTCAGGATGCGGACGAACGCCATCGTGGTGGCGATCGACTGCTGCCCCGAACCCTTTTTCGCGGCCGCGTAGGTCTTCTCCTCCGGCAGCGCCAGCGGCTTCGCGCGGACCACCCGGGTCGGCACGTAACCGCCCAGGCTCTGCCGCCGGTCGTGCATGTACTGGATCTCCTCGGAGTCCCGGCCCGGGTGGTAGTAGGGCGGGTACCCCTCGTCCAGCTGCTTGTCCGTGACCGGGATGTGCAGCCGGTCACGGAACCGCTTCAAGTCCTCGGTGGTGAGTTTCTTCATCTGGTGGGTCGCGTTGCGGCCCTCGAAGTTCGGTCCCAGCGTCCAGCCCTTGACCGTCTGCGCCAGGATCACCGTCGGCTGGCCCTTGTGCGCCTTGGCCGCCGCGTATGCCGCGTAGACCTTCTTGTGGTCGTGCCCGCCGCGCCCCAGGTGCAGGATCTCGTCGTCGGACATGTCCTTGACCATGTCCCGCAGCCGCTGGTCCTCGCCGAAGAAGTGCTCACGGATGTACGCGCCCGTCTCGGTGGCGTACGTCTGGAACTGGCCGTCCGGTGTGGTGTTCAGCTTGTTGACCAGGATGCCGGTGCGGTCCTGCGCCAGCAGCGGGTCCCAGGTGCGGTCCCAGACCAGCTTGATCACGTTCCAGCCGGCACCCCGGAACTGCGACTCAAGCTCCTGGATGATCTTGCCGTTGCCGCGCACCGGGCCGTCGAGCCGCTGGAGGTTGCAGTTGACGACGAAGGTGAGGTTGTCCAAGCCCTCGCGGGCGGCGATGGACAGCTGGCCGAGCGACTCCGGCTCGTCCATCTCGCCGTCGCCGAGATACGCCCAGACGTGCGACCTGGAGGTGTCGGCGATACCGCGCGCCTCCATGTAGCGGTTCATCCGCGCCTGGTAGATCGCACCCAGCGGGCCGAGGCCCATCGACACCGTCGGGAACTCCCAGAAGTCCGGCATCAGCCGGGGGTGGGGATAGCTGGAGAGAGCGTCGGGCGCCTTCGACTTCTCCTGGCGGAACGCGTCGAGCTGCGCCTCGCTCAGCCGGTCCAGCAGGAACGCGCGGGCGTAGATGCCCGGCGAGGCGTGCCCCTGGAAGAAGATCTGGTCGCCGCCGTCGCCCTCGTCCTTGCCTCGGAAGAAGTGGTTGAAGCCCACGTCGTAGAGAGAGGCGGAGGAGGCGAACGTGGCGATGTGGCCGCCGACGCCGATCCCGGGGCGCTGGGCCCGCGAGACCATGACGGCAGCGTTCCAGCGGGTCGCGTTGAGGACCTTGCGCTCGATCTCCTCGTCGCCGGGGAAGAAGGGCTCGTCCTTCGTGGCGATCGTGTTGACGTAATCGGTGCTGCGCATCTCCGGCACGGCGACACGCTTCTCGCGCGCCCGCTCGATGAGGCGGAGCATCAGATAGCGGGCCCGCTCACGGCCGCGCTCGTCCACGGCGGCGTCGAGTGAGTCCAGCCATTCCTGGGTCTCCTCGGGATCGAAATCCGGGACCTGGCTGGGAAGGCCGCCAATGATGATCGGGTTGCGATCGGATCCGGAAGCCACACTGTTCCTTCGCTGTCGGTGCTGCTACGGAGTCTGCCGGCGAGGCTGATCCACCGGGGCGCGAAACCCCGCGACGCCCACGACGCCTGCGGATTCGCCACCTTCCATCGTGTACCGCCAGGGGCCGTTCGTCACCTCTACCGCACGGTAACCAACGGGTTACCGGGCACCCGTCCGGGGCAGTAGCCGTAAGGCGGGAACAGGGCGCCGGACCAAATCGCAACCATACGCCCAAGCCGTCCAAGCGTTCCCAAACGCTGTACGGCGGCGAATGCCGGAGCGAAACGGCATAAGCTGAGGAAGGACGTATACGGGCCGGGTGCTTTCCGCACCCCGGTGCGGACCGGCCGGAGGTTGCGGCGACGTGGCAGGGAACGTCACCGTTTAGGCGGTCTGTGGCGCCGGGTACTTGCGCGATTCGCCGAGCCCGTGTGGACTACGGCCAGCGCCGCGCGTACGCGCGTGGCTGAAGCATTTTCCGAACATGATCAGGAGGCAACCCGTGAGCGCGACCGCGGACCACGCGGAGGAGCGGACCAATCTGGCCGAACGGCTGGGGTTCGAACCCAATCAGGTGGTCCAGGAGATCGGCTACGACGACGACGTCGAGCTGGAGCTCCGCGAAGGTATTGAAGCCACCATCGGTGGGGAACTCGTCGACGAGGAGTACGACGACGTCGCCGACGCCGTCGTGTTGTGGTTCCGCGACGAGGACGGCGACCTTACGGACGCGCTGGTGGATGCCATCGGCCTGATCGAGGACGGCGGTACGGTCTGGCTGATGACGCCGAAGACCGGCCGTGACGGATACGTCGAACCCAGCGACGTCAGCGACGCCGCCCAGACCGCCGGTCTCTCCCAGACCAAGAGCATCAGCGTGGGCAAGGACTGGACGGGCACCCGTCTGGTCACTCCCAAGGCAGCCAAGGCCAAGCGCTGAGCTCGTCCGGCAGCACCCCGTAGTACCCCGTAGGGCCCCCGGCGGCATCGCGTCGCCGGGGGCCTTCGTACGTCCTGCCGACGCCGCTGCGTAGGCTGGGCCACGCTCCAGGCGGACCGGCCCGGGGCGGTGACGCAAGCGAAGGGACACACCCCATGGCGATCGAGGTCGGCTCCCAGGCCCCCGCGTTCGAGCTCAAGGACAACCACGGCCGGACGGTCACGCTGTCCGAGTTCCGCGGCGAGAAGAATGTCGTACTGCTCTTCTACCCCTTCGCCTTCACCGGCGTCTGCACCGGTGAGCTCTGCGCGCTCCGCGACGAACTGCCGCGCTTCGAGAACGCCGACACCCAGCTCCTCGCCGTCTCCAACGACTCCATCCACACCCTGCGGGTCTTCGCCGAGCAGGAGGGCTTGGAGTACCCGCTGCTCTCCGACTTCTGGCCGCACGGCGAGGTCTCGCGCGCGTACGGCGTCTTCGACGAGGACAAGGGCTGCGCGGTGCGCGGCACCTTCATCATCGACAAGGAGGGCGTGGTGCGCTGGAGCGTCGTCAACGGCCTGCCGGACGCGCGGGACCTCAAGGAGTACGTCGCGGCGCTCGAAGCCCTCTGAGTGGCCGTACGGCCGGGCTCCCGCCCGTGTCCCGCCGCACGCAGGCCGGGCACCCGGCCGTTTTCCGCTCGCGGAGAACTCCGGCCCCGCCCGCCCAAAAGCCTGCTTTGACCGGGAACCGGTCACTAGGATCCATTCGTTGATCCGGTATCACGCACGACGGGGAAGCTGGTGTCTGCCGGCCCCTACATACCTATGGGAGGACTCGTGGGAGTCAGCCTCAGCAAGGGCGGCAACGTCTCGCTGACCAAGGCCGCGCCCAACCTGACCGCTGTCATCGTCGGCCTGGGCTGGGACGCCCGGACGACCACCGGCGGCGACTTCGACCTCGACGCGAGCGCACTGCTCGCGAACACCGAGGGCAAGGTCGGCAGCGACGGCAATTTCGTCTTCTTCAACAACCTCAAGAGCCCGGACGGTTCCGTCGAGCACACCGGTGACAACCTCACCGGTGAGGGCGAGGGCGACGACGAGGTCATCAAGGTCAACCTCGCCGCCGTTCCGGCCGACGTCGACAAGATCGTCTTCCCGGTCTCGATCTACGAAGCCGAGAGCCGGCAGCAGAGCTTCGGCCAGGTCCGCAACGCGTACATCCGCGTGGTCAACCAGGCCGACAACTCCGAGCTGGCCCGCTACGACCTCAGCGAGGACGCCTCCACCGAGACCGCCATGGTCTTCGGCGAGCTCTACCGCAACGCGGGCGAGTGGAAGTTCCGCGCCATCGGCCAGGGGTACGCCTCCGGCCTGCGGGGCATCGCGCAGGACTTCGGCGTCAACGTCTGACCGGCGGTCCCGGCCTCCGGCCCTAGGGCGGAGACCAGCAGCAGAGCGCCCGGCGCCGCACCTCTCG